>JAYEGZ010000130.1:0-2815 GCA_034659315.1 Methanobacteriota archaeon | reverse complement strand
ACAGGTACACCTGCGACAGGCACGACGGCACTGACCATAAAGGATCGTCCGGTGCTCGAACTGACACTATCCAAGAACGCGACGATGGTGGACGCTGGCGATTCGGTCCGGCTCAACTACACCGTCACGAACAGTGGCAGCGATGATGCGGCAAACGCTACCGATGTTAATGTGTCGCTCGCACTACCGGATGGCTGGAGTCTGAGCACCGGTACAGTGTCCTACAATCTCGGAACCATCGCACCCGGCGCAAACAAAGCCGGATACTGGATCGTGACCGCGGACGATCCGAACGCCACGAATACGCTGACCGTTACCGTGACATCGACTATTCCCGGTGGAACAGTCGCAGGTGCATACGCGTTCGGTGCAACCACAGTCCCCGGCGATGTGACCGGTGATGGTAATGTGAACATCGGCGACGCGACGCTCCTCTTCAACTGGGTCTCGTTTGTGAACGAGCGGGGATCAACGTATGCACTCGCTGAGGCGGGCAATGCGGATGTGACCGGTGATGGTAATGTGAACATCGGCGACGCGACGCTCCTCTTCAACTGGGTCTCGTTTGTGAACGAGCGGGGATCGACGTACGTTCTGTATTGAGATGCGAAGGGAGGAATCCCTTCACTCTCTTCTTTTTTTTGCTACTGTTATGCCGCCAGTTCCTACACCAAAGCCAGTCTCTCTGACCTGACGTGAGACAAATATATACCTGATTGGGACTAAGTTGGATATGTCAGTTGGGTGTGGATTCGCTGTGCTGTGCAGTGGCACGTTTGCGGAGTGCACCATCATGGGAGAACATTGGAATGAACACGCGAACGATAGCACCATCCGCCGCATCAGTGGTGATTGCGGCGATATTCCTTGCAGTGACGCTGGCGCCAGCGATGGCGAGCCAGCCGCCGGATAAAGACCCATGCATCACGAACCACGCAGCAGATCAACATGTCTCCAACGCAACCGGAGCGCTTAAATTGGCTCCATTAAATCCGGATTTTGTGGCTTACCAGAAAAGTCCGCTCGGGACGTCCGACGACCACGTTTGCGGCTACATTCCCCCGCCCACGGACTTGAGCCACCTGGACGATATTCCGGTTGAGAGGTTGCAGGCGCCAGGTGCGCTTCCCAGTAGTTTCGACTGGCGTGACTCCGGCAACGTGACCCCGGTCAAGGACCAGGATCCATGTGGCACCTGCTGGACATTCGGAACCACATCGGTACTGGAATCGGCAGTTCTGATAAACGAGGGTGCAGAATACAATTTCTCTGAGCGTAGCGTAGCCCTGTGTGTTGACCGCTCATGGACATATCTGTATGACGGCGCTGACGACCCCTGCATGGCAGGTGGGAACAGTCTTATAGCCAGCGAGGTTTTCATCAGGAAAGGTTTGGTTTTGGAATCATGTAATCCTTACAATACCACAGCTTTGAACTGTGATGGGTCGTGTGTATGCGATGATTGTGCACCCGTCAAGATGGTTGACGGATACCGGCTTGTAACGGGCAACGGATCAGAAATCGACGCGATAAAGAGCGCAGTGTATGATCACGGACCTGTCACAATGTCTTTCTATTGGCACTCAAGTGAAAACTATACGAATGCAACGTGGGGCGCCATTTATGACTGTTACCCCTGCACTGAACCTGCAAACCATCTGGTGTCAATCATAGGCTGGAACGATTCCGTCCCGCATCCGGACTTGGATCATGACGGAACAGGTGCGTGGATCGTCAAGAATAGCTGGGGCACCGGTTGGGGTGATGATGGCTTCTTCTATCTTGCATATAACTCAAGTTGTGTTCAGGGTGTAGCCTATATGGGGTACAAGGATCCTGTCCCCGGTGAAGAACTACTCTACTGGGATGAGGCGGGCTTTGTAGATAGCGTGGGCTATGGCAACAGCAGCTGGATGGCAAGTGTCTTTACCGCGAATCGATCCGGGAATTTGACCCATGTGGACTTCTGGACAACGAGCAACAATGCGGAGTATGAGGTTCATGTCCGGGAGGGTTATTTCGGGAGTGAACTTACCAACCAGACCGGCATCTGCCCCGAATATGGTTACTACTCAATCCCACTAAACACCCCGATTTCGATGGACGCGGGTCAGCAATTCACGGTTGAGGTCAATATGACCACGCCAGACTACAATTTCCCCATACCTATCGAAGTCAAAGATGAAGGGTGGGTTGATCCACCCATACAGTCTAATGTGAGCTTTATCAGGCATAACAGTAGCTGTCCGTGGACGGACATGGCAGATCTTAACCAGAACGCCTGTCTCCGCGCCAGGATGGCGAGCAAACTCCCCTGCACACACGGCGACATCTGCGTGAACCCGACTGGCTGGTGGGGCAACAACGGTACGTTCAATACGAGCGGAACACCGATACAGTCAGCGGTGGGTAACGCGAATGCGGGCGAGACGATCTATGTGTGGAACGGCAGCTACAGCGAGAACGTGGACATCGGGACAGCGTCACTCACCCTGCAAGGTGAAGGCGCGGATGTGGTCATGGTGAATGCGGCGTCGGCAAGCGATCATGTCTTCCATGTGACCGCGAACCGGGTGAACATCTCAGGGTTTATGGTGACCGGGGCGACAGGTCCGGATTCTGCCGGGATCAACCTTTGCAATGCGGATCACTGCAACATTTCTGATAACGATGTAACGAACAACGACTGCGGCATTTACCTTACGTCTTCAAACAACAGCACAGTCACAAGCAATACGCTATCAGACAATAACCGGGACATTTACATTAAAAGTACCTCATCGGACTTCACAAACAACACCTTAAGCGGCACAAC
>JAYEGZ010000129.1:0-2821 GCA_034659315.1 Methanobacteriota archaeon | reverse complement strand
CCAAACCATCATCCATGCACCCAGATACCATACGCCATGATATTTAATACGCTGAAAAAGCATAGAGCCAAACATTTATACCGTAAAATATGAGATGTATCACCGATGCTTATAGATTCGATCGGTACCATATTTGGAGAAACGGGTTTTGCAGATTTCAGATTCGTGGTTTCTGATCCTACAACAAAACAGGGCGAGTATCTCAAGATCTGGCACGAAACAGACGACTGGACGCTCGCACAGGTGGTTGCAATCACCAGATCGAACGAAGATGTCACAATCGATAGTGCGCTTGACAAAAGGGACGAGGTGGGGGCTGATCGCGTACTTGCGAAGGCAATGGTCATCGGATCGCGGCAGAACCGGGTTCTGCGGGTGCCAAAGACGCCGTTTAGCCCAGGGGATAAGGTGTTTCGGGCGGATCCCGAACTGATCGCATCAACGCTCGGGCTCCGGCGTGGAAACGTGTATCTCGGGCTTCTGGAGGGGCAGCAGATACCTGTGCAGCTCGATGCCAACACCCTTGTGCAGAAGCATGTAAGCATCCTTGCACGCACAGGCAGCGGCAAGTCATACACCGCTGGCGTTATCATGGAAGAACTCCTTGATCAGGGGATCCCGCTTTTGATCATCGATCCGCACGGCGAGTACACCTCGTTAAGAGAGCCCGCAGATCCCGCGTATGAAGGCGATTTTGGGCGATTCGATGTATCGCCGCGGGGATATACGGACCAGTTGACAGTATATACGCCGGTTGACCGTGTGCTCAATCCCGATGCGGACCACGTATTCAGGCTTAACGGTGTCAATCTCAAAGCAGGCGACCTCTCAAAGATTCTCGGCAGCCTATCAGGCGCCCAGATGGGCGTAGTCTACGAGGCGATACAGAAGATACGGGCTGAGGCAAACATTTACACGATCGAGGATATTGTCTTTGAGGTCGGCAACAGCAGCAGCAGCGCAAAATGGAGCGTTTTAAGCGCTCTTGAATCAGTCAGGGATGCGGAGATATTCTCTGAACATCCAACACCGATTCATGACCTTGTCCAGCCGGGAAGAGGCTCGATCATCGATATGAAAGGAGTCGTTCCGGATATGCAGGCGATGATCGTTGCAAGATTGTGCGAGGAACTCTTTGAGGCAAGAAAAATTAACGTGGTTCCGCCTATGATGCTCGTGCTTGAGGAGGCGCATAACTACTGCCCTGAGAAGGGCTTTGCCAAGACCGTGAGCACAGACATTCTGAGGACGATCGCGTCAGAGGGCAGGAAGTTCGGGCTCGGCATGATGGTGATCTCGCAGCGCCCGGCACGCATCGACAAGAACGTTCTGTCGCAGTGCAACACCCAGATCATCCTGAAGGTCACCAATCCAAACGACCTGCAGGCGATCAGGAAAGGGCTTGAAGGGATCAGCGTTGAGGCAGAGGCTGAGATCAAGCGGCTGCCGCCTGGTGTTGCCATGGTCGTGAGCGGCGACATCGAGCGCCCGATCATCGTGGAGATACGTGTGCGCAAGAGCAGGCACGGCGGGGAATCTGTCTCTGTGACCGGACGCGGGGTGCCAGAAGTACGTGAGCCGCTGTTTGCGCCAGATAGGGGGGAAGAGTCTGAAAATGTGGAGACGGTGGAGAATATAAAAGAGCCTGAAGTTCCCATGGTTTTTGATGTGGCACGAAGAGAGCAAAAGGCACCCGAAAAGAAGAAGAGCGGTAGCTTGTTTGCAAAGGTCTTTGGAAGCGGAAAGGCGTGACCAGATGGTGAAGGGGTTTTTCTGCAATTGCCCGGTTGCTGATTCTGATGGATTCTGTAGTTTTCAAAAGATCCCGTTTTTCGGTGAAATGTAACTTGCTGCCCAAAACATGTCACAGAGATATGATGTATTTGTTACCCTCAGCAAAACACTATTTTTAAATACACTCACTAAATTATGGGTTTTTAGCGAATTTCCCACAAAAAAATACATGTTCAATACCACATGGTTAAAATCCTGGTGATTAGAGCAAGAAATTTAACCGCGGAGGGCGCAGAGGAACGCAGAGAGATAAAACTCTGCGTACTCCGCGTCCTCTGCGGTGATTTCAAACCACTTAAAAACCGTGACGATAGAGGGGATGTCTATTCCAGTTCACCGAAAGTCAGGAAAGATGCTGAAAAGGGGTGGGTTTTCAATCTTTGCGACCTTGCGCCCTCGCGTCTTTCTCGTTCTCGTTCTCCAGTTTAACGCAAAGGTGCAAAGGCACAAAGACGCAAAGGTGTTGGGAGATGTCCGCGATTTTCCGCATACGCGGGGGGTTACCACTATCGACTACAGAAAACGTTAGAACCAGCCCGGTATTACATCGCATACTTGAGCGATCCCGGGACTAATCAAGCAGCAAAAGCCCGAACGTTTTGATCGTCTCATCAAACGTCGTCACCACCTCAAGCTCGAAGCCTGCCGCACGCACCGTGGCATAGACATCGATTCCGCTTGCCTCCATCGCGGGTCTCATCATATCCTGATGCCTGCAAAGCCTCTTCACGGTATGGAAATCGACATTACCCTCTTCGGGAAGACATGTCTTGCAGAGGGCGCACGGATATGCCCCGAACCCGAATGTCTTGTAATACCCTGAGAGAAATGCATGTCGCTCAAGCTTGTAGATTGTATTGTGAACCACCAGACTGAGGTCCCAGATATAGTGGTGGAGATGTTTTGGATCAACCGCAGTCTCTTTCGGAAGCCCGACGAACTCGATTAACGCGGCGTGTTCGTAGTCCCTGAGCACATTCTCGGTTTCCTCGTGGGTTGGTGAGTACGGCGGGCATGAGATGTGCTT
>JAYEGZ010000128.1:0-11274 GCA_034659315.1 Methanobacteriota archaeon | reverse complement strand
AAACACTTGCGTCACATGAAATCAAACAGCCCCATCTGCCTTGACTTGTCGCTCTCAAACAGGGACTTGATCTCAAGGCGGATCAACTCAATCCGCTGCCTCGTATACTCTGATACCGCATATTCTTCTGCCACACGCATGGATGTGTCGAGATACTTCTTGACAGAGCCTTCCGTGACGGTGAGTATGATCCTGCCATGGCATTTTGGGCATGTATCACTCAACAGAGGTCTACGGAACTTTGCGCCGCATTTCACGCATCGCACCTTCTGCCGCGAGAATGCACGGAGATTTCCGATCATATCGGGCAGAAAGTGCGAGTTGATCACCCGCTCTGCAACATCATTCTCGTTAACTGCATTTATTTTGCGAGCAAGTGCTAGCTGAGCGTCCATCTTCTCTACCATCGATCCAAGCGTCTTGTATGCGCTATTGAGTGGTCCCGCGGCGATATCTGATGTCGAGTGTGTGAACCTGCTCTCGTACTGCGCCGGTGTTCCAAGGTGCTTTGCCACAGTATCTATCGCGTCCTCAATATTCTTTGGATTTTCGAATCTGCTCGCCGATTCATAGAATTCAAGTGGGTAGTGCTCCACAATATCAATGTTATGCGCCTCTTTGTCGATCTCTTTTGGATCAATTCGTGTTGTGAGAACAAGCGGGGCATCCATCCACCCACCACGTCTTTCAGGGAGATATGATCGAGAAAAGTTGAGCAATCCGTCCATAAGCAGCATAACACAGTCTTCGTCGCCGTCACAATTGCGACGTTTCGCGGCATGGAAGAACGGGTGCGCGTATCCAACCGATGCACGTGTAAACCCGATAATCCTTCCGAGCACGCCCGCGGAGGTATGTGGGGCAAGCCCGATCACCAGTTTGCCGACCAGATCGTTTCTATGCGAGGCATTGTAGTATGCTTCCTGTTTATAGTATTTCACAAGGAGATCATCGATGAAACGGGAAATCCTGAGCAGATATTCGCCAGCATTGAATGATAGTATGATATCCTGCACTTTAAGGTGTAATATCTGATTTTCATCGGTTAGCGGGTTGCCATAGATGTCAGACGTATACCCAATACCATGCAGCGTGTCAACATCAATTCCAATCTCTTTTGCATTGAAATGCGTCAGCGGAAGGTCAGTCAGGTCATACCTCACAGTACCATCCTTAAACACAAACACCCCGTGTTTTGCGCGGAGCACCCCTTTTTCAAGCGATTCCGGTGTCTTGTTCTTCGAGATTAACCCCTTGACTCCCTTGAAACTCTGGAGAGTGTCCCTCTCCCCGAGGTTTTCAAATGCGGACGTGTACCTGGCTTTCAGATCGAGATCGATCTTCTGCGCAGACGATGCTTTCGAGCCGCATCTCGGGCATAGCGGGCTAACGACCGGAATTTTGCATTTCTGGCAGAACAGCACCTCGTTAGTCCTTGCTCCACATGCACATAAGTACTCATAAGTCTCGCTTCCACATGCGGGGCATCTGCGCATCCCGATCGAAACAGGGATCGTCCCGATCTTCGCATTCATCGATCGGGTGAAGTTTGAAGCCTGCTGGAGCGATCTACTCTTACCACCCATATCGCCGACTGGAAACAGGACATGCGGTGCTGGCTTCATCTCTCGCTTATCCGATTTCTCTGGTCGTCCCATCCGCGCCCCGATCCTTGTTGGCGCCTTCGCCCGGACTCGGATACCGCTTATCTCAAATATCGCATCCGGTACAGTCGTTTCACTGATATCAGTCCATTTTTTGCAGAAATCCTCAACTTCGACTTCGACTCCGATGCATCTTAGCAGAGGGAGCGGTTCGTGCAGGTGTAGGTCACTGTCTACCACCCTGTGCGGAACCAGAAGCGTCTCAAGAATCTCTTTTATGTGTTTATCACCGGGAATCACAAGGATTCCTTCCGCAAGCCTGCCCGAAGAGGCTATATACTCCGATAGGCATTTGAAGTCGTCGATCGATATGTCGTGCCAGAGATATGTGAATTTTGGGTGCATCGGGACACCACACCTGTCGCAAAGCCCGAGCGCAAGTTCCTGGTCTATATCGTTGAGATCGCCTTTTATCGTGCCAAAATCGATCTTCTCCCCGAGTTCGAGTGCCCACCACTCAAAACAGTACGAAGACGGCATCAGGGGATGATTATTCTCAAGAAAATCGCCGTAATTGATCAGAACCTCCCCCACATCAAGAATCTTCTCGACCTGGTCATGAAGCTTCCTTGCATCTTCTTCGTCGCTGATATGCACCACGTCCCCGCTAAACAGGCGCACAGTCGGACCGTCGATACCGTCCACAGGACAGATACCTGCTGCTTTACCGGGACGTTCGATCCGTATCTGGGTGCCTGGTGCAAGAAAACTGTCTGTCACGATCATGGTTGCCGGAGAGACCCCGGCAGCGGCAAACCCTGTGTTTCTCGACCTTCCATACCTGAGCCTGAACCCACCAGGCATCGACGGGTGCGAAAAGACCGGTCTGCCCGCGATTAGATCGTTTAAGTACTTGCCCTTTGGTTTGATTACCATGCTGCCATCATCATCGCTCTCGCCTTTCGTGCTCGTAGCAAGCTGGTTTAAAAAATCCCAGCCATCAAGATTCAATTTTGCTACGTGTTTCAGAATCTTTGGGGCTTTGAGTGCCATTCCTTCGGCGATAACGAGCGCCATACCGCCTCGGACGCGGTTTGTCTCGACCCGTGCCAGATTCCGGTAGCCTTCGACCTCAGCCTCCTCGGTCGGCTCGCCAGTGATGCAGATCGGGCAGTTTGTTGCGATCAAACGGATCTCCTCGTCAGACGGCATGTACTGCAGGTTGGCGATCCGCCTATAGATCGTTATTTCCTCCACATACCGCTCGATCTCCTCGTTTCTCGGGATGTACCGGTTGATACCAAGTTCCCGCCGCACATAGTCCGCAACCAGTACGGATAGTGCCTGTGCAGTCCCACCAGCGCTTCGGATCGGTCCTGCGTAGAAGATGCGGACGAATTCGGTGCCATCGTCGTTATCAACGATATCGATCTTTGCAATTCCCTCAATCGGCGCCGCAACCACCCCTTCAGTCAGCAGTGCGACCGCAGCCCTTATGGACGCCTCCACAGCCTCATCCCTGCTATCAAACTGGTGTGTGCGCATGGTTGCGATGTCCACACCAAGCTGCATCGCAGCCTCCTCCCGGGAAAGCCCCATGTCGTGTTCCAGCTCACGGATCCGTTCAGCAACCGGGATCCCGATCAGGTTTTCGACACGATCGGCAAGGTCTTTCGCGAGCGGGATCTCAGGGTGTAGCTCAGGGTCATGCCCCCTCCTGCGCGCTGCGGTCACGATCTCGATCGCCCGCTGCACGTCGTTTTCGAGATCCTCGAAGTATGAGTATGTATCAGAAGGTGTGCTTCTGTGTGCGTCAGGATTCACAGCATGAATATAAGCGATTATGTGAGGTAAATCTGTTGGGTGGCAGGATATTTAGGGGTCACGGGCAGGATATTATTCCTTGCCTTCACCAGTCTTTTTGCCACTATAGAAAAGATTGTTCTGGTTTGCGAGGTCTATTCCACCCCAGAGGTAATTATCCACGCAATCGATCGCACAGCGGATGCTCTCATCCTCTGATGCATCCAGGAGTGTCCCGATTATGGTCATGCGTTCATGGTCTGTGAGCCTTTCACATGCATTTGAGCCAAAGCGGTAGAGTGCTTCCGCTGCAGCTTCGCGCACATAAGGCTCCGGATCGTCAATTAAATATATAAGAGAATCCATTGCATAACTAACATCAAAACTGCCCCTGACTATGATCTTGCTGAACATCTCGGCGATGCTCTGGCGAACCACGGGATCGCTGTCCTTTAGCGCGCTTACCAATGTATCAATCTCATCGATGTACAGGTCAAGCTCAAAGTATGAATTGAACATCTCGCTTAAGTACGCCGGCTCGACAGACCCCAGACTGGCAACAACCCTGCGCACCATGACATCATCGTCCCGCAGCAGGTCAAAGAAGCGATGTAGCATCTGGTTCTCAAGCAGGTACATCATCTGGGCAGCAACGACTCCGACATTCTCGGATGCGCATTTCATCAGGTATAGCATGAGCGGAACGATCGCATATTCGTCCTGGAGTTCAGCATACAGATCACACAGCTCGAGTGCCAGTGAATTCTCATTATACTCGTCAGATGAGTTTATCGACGTGTAGTCTCCTTTTACTATACTCACAAGGTCGCCAAAGTGTTCCAAATCGGATATGTGTGGCTTAACAACGTCTATGATCGCATCAAGACCCTCGTTCCCGAATTCGCAGAGTGCGCGGGCAGACTCCCAGTTTGGATAGTAGCTCCTGTTCCGTTCTGCTGCCTCGATTGATGCTTCAATCTCCTGCACAAGCACGTCCTTGAGTGCCGGAATTGCAGACCGGTTCCCAATCCTTCCAAGAGCGTAAGCAGCACCTTTTAGCGGCAGCACTTCGATTAGCGCCGGAATTGCAGTAGAATCGCCAATCATGCCGAGCGCTCTGGCAGCATCCTCACCTATAGACTCCAGAAACACGATTAATGCAGGGACTGCTGACACGCCCCCGATCCTACCGAGCGATTTTGCAGCATTTCCGGATACCAGATAATATGGGTCGCCGAGCGCCTCTGTAAGTGCAGTGACCGCGCGTTTGTCTATGTTTTCACGGTGCACAGTCCTTGTTTCTCTTAAGTTTTCGGCGTACTTTGTCTCAACATGCTTCTCGCCAACCTCGCCAAGCGCATCCGCAACACAGACGCGGGTGATCTTGCACCCTTTCTCCAACGCTTTGAGCAGCTCATCGACGTTGGCATTCGCGATCTTTCCGAGGTGCTCGGAAACATAAGCCCAGTGCAGATTGTACCATGAATCCCAATCTTCGTCGGGCTTATGCCTACTGATGGCCGCCTCGCTCTCAAGCAATTCTATCAATGCGGTAACAGCAGCCGCTTCATTAAAGTTGCCGAACGCTTCGACGATGCTTTTACGCACCCACCGATCCTGCTCCTTCATTTCGTTGAAAACCGGATAATAGGTATCTCCAAGTTTGCTGAGCGATTCAGCCATGAGCCGTATCTTTATGCTATCATCGATCGACATCTTTAGAAGGATATTGAAACCACCGTCTCCAAGCTTGCACAATGACATGGCGGCGGCGTTGCGTACTGCCCTGCTGTCGTCACGCCATACCACCTTTGTAAGCGTATCAAAAACCATCGAACGATCGCCGTTCACATCTCGGCTCATATTTCCAAGTGTAACTACCGCCTCGCAACGAGTCTTTCTTGTCCTGGTGCCCTGATTGAGCAACTCTATGAGTTCAACAGCGTCTGCCACGATTCCACACCCACTTACATACACTTGTGTGTTACAGATATTTAAGCTATTGGCGAGAACACTCTGTTAACTTTGCAACTCAGGGATGTTGTCTCTTGCCTGAGTCTATAGACCTGGCAACCAATGGTGCGCGGGGTTGGCAGAGTCCTTTGCATTGGAAAGAGTTTTTGATATATATATCTAAAAGACTAACGTAGGTAGTATATAAAACAAGATGCTTACACTCGCGAATTGTCAAAAAGCTGTAAAAAATTGGAATTTCCTTTTTGCCACCTGACTCCGCAAAACTAATAATACGCCTGTGACAAACTGTGGTTATGTTATAGTACTGGAGTGTGGGTGGCAGAGGAACTGAAGTAGGGAGGATACAAGGAGATGAGGAGAGGAGGTATGACTTATAATTAGGAAATTGTTACCCGTCCTGTGTATGCTAATAGCCATAGTATCGCCGGTGTGCGCTATTGGTTTTGACATGCCGGAAACCACCGTGTCAGAGGTGATGGCAGATCCTGCGTATTATGATGCTACGTTCACGCGTGGGACAATCGGGCTTACTGGCACGCTGATAAACATCTCGGATAACCCGCGCATCAGCGACGGAGAGTCCAGTATCGCAATTGATATGAAACACTCGGCGATTTTTGAGGGATTTGAGGACGGAGACACCGTGAAGGTGATTGGCGCCTTTCATTACAGGCGGACAGATGAGGATACTTTTATTCCGGAAGGTATCATCCACTGGCCCCTGATCGATGCCGGAACAGTCTCGATATCCGAAATGTCGAGCAACCCGGCACAGTACAACGGCAAGAAAGTAACGATCATCGGCAACCTGTCCAGTGTCAGGGAATCTGGCATGGGGCACCGGCTCGATGTGGAGAGTGACGGGGCATATATCAAGGTGCTCTACTATGGTGGTACAGCGCTTGAGCCGGGAGTTCATGTCAAGGCGTGTGGCATATTCAACGCAGGTATGTTGTATGCAGACACTTTCGGAAAGAAGACTGCGCTGCCTTTTGGTATTCCCGGATTCTCAGGGCTTGTGTCAATCTGTGTGCTCAGCCTCGTATCATTTGTGTTGCGGGGAACCGGGCGAGGCAGCAGGAAACAGTAGCCGGAATGTGTGGCGGCGGTTCGTAATATCAAACGATTTTTTCACAAAAAATCGAGTAAAAACTGCCCTCCGGGTTGGAAGTCGGTTTTTGATCAAACTTTTGTGAGAAGTTTGGTGAAAAGTTTGGTAGTGCCCCATAAACCATGACTTTGAATTAATAAGTATCGGGCTTGATGGCTTTTTTTACAAAATTTTGATGTGTCATCCAAAATCACCATCGGTAGGGTGCATAAAAGATGGGAAATTGTGTTAGGTCACGAAAGTTAGTACACTGCCGAAAATTTGCGAGTGAAAACCGCATCTGACCCGGAGGGCAGTTTTTGATCAAACTTTTGTGAAAAGTTTGCGAGTAAGAAATGCCCTCCCGGGTGGGGCTGACGATATACGTTTTCGTAAATTTAAAGGGGTGTAAAATGACTGGTTATTATAGTGCATACACTATGAAAAATATCAACTGGTAGTGCCGAGATCATCCAAGGATCATATCCACAATCTTGTCTTCATCTGCCATCACGCCACGGCTCTTGAAGAACCTGATTATATTGCGGATATCCCGCATCAGAAACTTCATGGCATTCGGATGATCCAGCGTCACCGATTGCCCCATATCGATGAATACGACCTCAGAGTCCTTTAAGAGAATGTTAAACTCACTAAGATCGGCATGTACAAGATTTTCCAGATATAATTTCCTGATATAGTCAATGGTTGTGTCAAAGACATCCTGTGCCTGTTTCGGGGTTAATGGAACCATACGCAGTTGTTGCACGGGAATCTCATCATTCCCGATGAACTCCATCAGAAGAACGTTGTTTCGCGAGACAAACGGTTCTGGCACGCGCACTCCCGCGGCGTGTGCCTTTTTCAAGTTCCTCAGTTCCTTCTTCGTCCATGTAAAGACGATGCTCCGTTTATCGTGCTTCACATTCTTAAATCTCGGATCCCCTATTATATAAGACTGCATCGCACGAAAATCACTCGCAGCGATGCGATAAATCTTTATAGCAACTTCTCGATCGCGTCCCCGCGCATGATAGACGTTTGCCTCCTTGCCCGTGCTGATCACGCCACCGAGCGCTTCGATGTAACCTTTGTTCGCAAGATGATATAGTGTTTTCAATGTGGAAGTGTCGAAAACACCTTCGAGAGACTTTAAATCTTTTGAATCCTTCGTCCTGATCCGAAGTTTGTCGATCTCGCGGTCAATCGTCTTTATCTTTTTTTCGATTTGGAGTCTTGACATGGTGCGGGATGCCTTACTGCCTCATGAGAGGTACCCGCGACGTCGGAGCCAGTCGACCTGCGGCGCAGTATATCTCCAGATCACGTCTGCCTTAGCATCCTGGAAATCCCACGGGACAATGATAACAATGTCGTTTTCACGAATCCATATCCGCTTCTTCATCCTACCCGGTATCCTAGCGGTCCGCACAGTCCCATCAATACATCTAACCCTCAGATGGTTTGCGCCAAGCATTTTTTCAACAGTTGCCAGAATCTCACGGTCATGTTTGCGCGGGGTGCGCACACGCCCTATTGGTGCATCCACTGGCTTTTTCTGTTTACCCAGATAAAACACCTCGATACAGGATATCCCATTGCATAACTTCGCATTGTTGCTATATGTATATAAACCTGCACAACTACCAATCAGCAATGAACGTGATTCGTGACCCGATCCATGGGTACATCGAACTGGATGATGTAATGTTATCGCTGGTCGATACGCCGGTAATGCAGCGATTACGTCGCATCAAGCAGCTCGGATTGACTAGTTTTGTGTATCCTGGTGCAAATCACACCAGATTTGAGCACTCGCTTGGCACGTACCATCTTGCAAACTCGCTTTCAGATCGCGTCGATGATGTGACCGGTCGACTCGAACTGCGCGTTGCAGCCCTGCTCCATGACATCGGGCATGGACCGCTCTCACATGTGACCGAGAACTTAATCAAGCGACATACCGGAAGGTCGCACGAGGATGTCTACCGTATCATCAAGAAGGATCCGGATCTGGGCAGGATATTTGAGGCGAACTCGCTTGACGTTTCGAGAGTTGCCAGTCACATAAAAGGAGAAACAAACCTCGGAGCTGCTTTGAACAGCGAAATCGATGTTGACCGGATGGATTATCTTGTGAGAGATGCACATTATACGGGCGTTCCACTTTCGGTCGATCTGATTCGCTTGATTCATGAAATGTGGTTTTCAGACGGGAAACTCGTGATCAACAGCGGCGGGGTGCGGGCTGCAGAATCACTGCTGCTCTCACGGTTCATGATGCACCCGACAGTCTATTACCACCATGTAACCCGGATTGCAGAGGCGATGTGCGTACATGCGGTTGAACGCATGATCGAGGAGGGGTTTGATGCGAAGAAACTCTCTACGATGGACGATCAGGATCTTTTCGTGCAGATGCACTCGCATCCCGGGTATCCCTCCGAGGTCGCAGAGCGGCTGCGCGACAGGAGGCTATTTAAGCGCGCGACATACATCGGGTTTGATGAAGTGGGCAAAAGTACGCTCAAGCACCGGAACAACACAAGACTGATCGAGGCAGAACTTACGTCTGATCTTGGAATCGATCCCGGATATATCTTGATAGACATACCAAAGCCACCTGACATCGTGGAGACCGGCGCCAGTATCATGGTTGATCATGAGCGGAGGCGCCTCCGTGAGGTGTCACACCTCGTTGCAGCCATCGGTCATGCACAGCAGGATAACTGGCGGATGGGCGTATACACTACGGACGAGCATCGTGACGCGGTCAGACGTGCTGCAAACGAGTTTTTCGGTGTGAAAAAGCATAAGCAGTTCAGGCTGGATGAATTAATCACTTGAGGCACATTGGCTACATACGATAAACTTATGCGTGACCATGATTGACGTAGACTCATGAAGGAGATTCGGATTCACGGTCGCGGCGGGCAGGGCTCGGTTACTGCTGCCGAGCTGCTTGCGATTGCGGCTTTCGAGGACGGCTTGTACAGCCAGGCATTCCCCGCATTTGGCGTGGAGCGGAGAGGCGCCCCTGTGATGGCTTTTGTACGTTTATCAGATCATAAAATCAGACTGCGCAGCCAGGTATACGATCCTGACTACGTGATCGTGCAGGATGCAACACTGATCGAAACAGTCGATGTTGCCGGCGGACTGAAGGCAGATGGCACAATCATCATCAATACCGAGCACAAGCCCGAGGATCTTCACCTCAAGACCGAAGCCGCGGTCCGGACGATTGATGCAACCGGCATAGCGCTTGACATCATCGGAAAACCAATCATGAATACTGTGATGCTCGGCGCGTTCGCAGGCGCAAGTGGAGAGGTCACCGCGGATTCAATCAAACATGCGGTGCAAGATCGATTCCCCGGAAAGGTCGGAGAGAAGAATGCCGAGGCGGTACAGGGCGCTTATGATCTGGTGGTGGGCGCATGATTCCACACGCACCAATCGGAGAGGTCGGATCCAGCCTTGCGAACAAGACTGGCGGCTGGAGGATATTCATTCCGGTATTCGACGCAGAACTCTGCAACGGATGCGGCACATGCGAGACTTTCTGTCCCGAGGGGATCGTTCACAAGATCGAGGGCGGCGACACGTTTTCGGCTGATTACGATTACTGTAAGGGTTGCGGGGTATGTGCGGCTGAATGCCCGAAAGATGCCATAGAAATGGTCCTGGAGGAGAAATGACTGGAGAATTAAAAAGCGGGAGGCAGGTCGTCGAAGGCTCGTACGCGGTTGCACATGCGGCTGCTATGTGTAGACCTGACGTAATATCTGCGTATCCGATCACGCCGCAGACTCATATCGTGGAAGACCTGTCGCAGTTCGTTGCCGATGGCGCAATCGATTCAAAGTATGTCAACGTCGAGAGCGAGTTCTCGGCATTGTCCGCACTCGTCGGGGCAAGTGCTGCGGGCGCACGGACATACTCTGCAACAACATCGCAGGGACTTGCGCTGATGCATGAGGTGCTCTTCAATGCGGCAGGCATGAGGCTCCCGATCGTGATGACGATCGTGAACCGGTCGATGTCGGCGCCGATCAACATCTGGAACGATCATCAGGACAGCATGGCAGAGCGAGACACCGGCTGGATCCAGCTCTACATCGAGGATGCGCAAGAACTTGTTGATGCAACAGCGCAGGCGTTCATGATCGGAGAGGACCCTGATGTCTCGCTTCCGGTGATGGTCTGCATGGATGGGTTCATTCTATCGCACGTATTTGAGCCTGTCGAACTTCTCGATCAGGGGAAGGTAGACGAGTTTCTCCCGCAATTTCTGCCGATGCGGACGCTTGATCCGGATAATCCGTCGTCATTTGGCATGTTTGTTGACCCTGCATATTACATGGACTTCCGGTATCTTATGGAGCAGGCGATGGACGCGTCGCGACCAAAGATAGAAGACGCAGCTAAGAAGTTCGAAGAAATCTTTGGCAGGCACTACGGCGGTCTGATTGACACATATCACACAGACGATGCAGAGATCATAATTGTTGCGATGGGATCCTTAGTCGGGACTCTTCGGGATGTGGTTGACGATCTCCGTGGCAAAGGAAAGCCGGTTGGGCTACTCAAGATCCGCGCATTCAGACCGTTTCCGCTTGATGAGATCAAGAAAGTGGTTGCTGATGCGAAGGTGGTTGTTGTGCTCGACAAGAACGTCTCGCTTGGAACCGGCGAGGGCGTGGTCACAACCGAGATCAAGGCAGGCATGTACAACGGTGATATCAGCGTTCCTGTGATCGGGTTCGTGATCGGGCTTGGCGGACGCGACATTCCGGT
>JAYEGZ010000127.1:4069-11318 GCA_034659315.1 Methanobacteriota archaeon | reverse complement strand
ACCAGAACGATGTCGCCCTGTCTATAAGTCGTCATAAGCATCCATGCCCGGCGCATCCCAGTCGTTCTCAAAAGTTGCCAACCGTCTTCGCAGGTCAAACGCTTCTTCCCGCGTTAGTCCGGTCTCACGTAGGGGGGTGTGTCCCGATGTTTGCGCCTGCGCCTTTAGAAAATGCACAAAGTCCACCACTTCAGCAATCTTGTCACCGGGTAAAGCGAGCATGTCTTCGACAATCTGTTGGGTGCATTCATTTATATCCATAGTAAACTACATCTCGTGATAACATCTTTAGGATTTCCTCTAAAGTTGCTCTTTCCAGGTATTGAATCTACTGTGCGTGTTTAGCTGAGGTGAAAAAACCACGAGTTTTACACAAGGAGATGGTGGTACTTGCAAGATTGTGATATGTTTGCATTTTATATCCACCCCCTCGTACGTTCTCGTGAAAATCTGTGCAATCGTGTGGTTAGATGAACACGTACGTTTGTTGTATTTCTAAGGGGATTGTCTCGCCCTAAATCGACGTGCCATCGGTCTGCGTCAGTTTCTCGAACTCCTGCATCAGCTTCTTTGTGATGTTGCCAACACCCCCGTCGCCGATTTCGCGCCCGTCGACATCTGTGATCGGCGCAACCTCGGCAGCAGTGCCAGTCACAAACACTTCGTCTGCTGTGTATACATCAAATAACCCGAGATTAACCTCGTGAACCTGCCAGCCAAGACTGTGTGCGATCTCGATCACACATGCACGCGTGATCCCGCGGAGGTTGTTTAAGGTTGGTGGCGTTGAGATGACGCTGTTTTTCACGACAAAGATGTTGTCGCCGGATCCTTCCGATATATTTCCGTGTACGTCAAGCATGATCGCTTCATCGCCGCCACCCCGGTTTGCTTCAATCTTTGCAAGGATGTTATTTAAGTAATTGAGCGATTTGATATTTGGAGAGAGTGATTCAGGCGCGTTTCGGCGCACAGTGACCGTGACTGCGGTAAGCCCCTTCTCATACAGATCGCCGTACATCGCACCCCATGGCTGGGTTATGATGAAGATATTTTGTGTGGCGCACTTCTCAGGATCAAGCCCAAGATCGCCGACCCCTCTTGATACGATCGGTCGTATGTATGCATCTGTCAGGTTGTTGACCCGGAGCGTCTCGAGAACAGCATCCTTCATCTCCGCCTTTGTCAGCGGGATTTTTAGTAAAATCGCCTTTGCCGAGTCGTATAACCGATCGATATGCTCATCCAAGCGAAAAACACGTCCGTTGTACGCACGTATGCCTTCAAACACACCGTCACCGTATAAGAAACCATGATCGTAGATCGAGGTCACCGCTTGATCCTGCGGCACAAAACTACCATTTGCATAAATTTGAAGCATATTGTCACCTGCACAACTGTTCTTTCACGATTGTTTATAGATGTTCTGGTCTGTCGGGGCGTCACGCCACCCTGTGGATATCAGACCAGAGATCACAACTTTGGGGCGGGATTCGCGATGAAATGCATCGCACCAATCAGACAATCAGGATATGGTTCCTTTCAGTTTGGAAGCGTCATATCATTCCGTTTCCGGAGCCCCCTCCCCGCTGCCCCCAAAAACCATCTCACTTAACTCCCGGACAGTCAGGAGTGGTGGAATATCTACCCCTGCCTTCAGGAGGTCTGGCGAGAGTCGGGTGATAACAGGCAGCGTTATTCCGGTTTTTTCCAGGATTTCTTGCTTTGAAAAGACGTATCTCGTATCCCCGTCCAGCACGATCTTGCCTTTGTCCAGCACAACCGTCCGTCTGGCATATTCCGCCACGAGGTTCATATCGTGGGTTACAAGGATGATTGTCTTCCCGAGTTCATTCAGATGCCGGATCTGATGCAGAAACTTGTTCACATGCCCCCAGTCCTGCCCGGTGGTGGGCTCGTCGAGCACGATGATGTCAGGCTCCATCGCAAGGATGGATGCCACCGCAAGACGCTGGCGCTGACCCCGGCTTAATGAGTGCGGGTGCCGGTCCCGAAACGCCGTAAGTTCCATCATCGAAATAGCCCGGTTCACGCGCTCTTCGATGAGGGTACCCTGAAGTTTGATGTTTTTCAGACCAAATTGCAGCTCCCGGGTAACGCTATCCGTAAAAATCTGATTATCAGGGTTCTGAAATAGATAGCCCACACTCTGGGCAAGTGTCGCCACTCGCATTCCTGCGATGTCTTTGTCATCGATGAAGATTGTTCCAGTAGCGGGCTTTAAAAACCCGATCAAATGATTTATAAGGGTAGTTTTTCCTGCGCCATTGTGCCCGATGAGTGCCACAAAATCACCTTCCGGAATCACAAGGTTGATGTTGTCAAGACCAACCTTCCCATCTTCAAAGGTGTGCCGCAGGTTCTTAATCTCGATCTTGGGCTTCGGTGTGGTTCCGGTGGGTGGCGCGTGAGCAGTCCTGAAGCGTGCGATATTGGCAGGATTGTCCTGGAGTAACTGGCATAATCTGGTAAGTATCGGTTTGTATGATAAATCGGTGGACAAATCCCCTCCGGAATCGCCAAAATCATTTTTTATTGCATGAGCAATCCCTGATAATTGAGGTAGGGCTATGCCGATGCTTTTCAACTGGTCGTGTCCCTTATTAAAGATTTTATCTGGCGTATCATCCATGATAATCTTCCCCCGATCCATAACAACGACGCGATCTGCAAGATGCACCACTTCATCAATTTTGTGTTCGATCAGGATGATCGTTATGTCCTTTTCTTGATTTAATCGCCTGACAATAGAAAGTACCTCGCCCGTACCAACCGGATCAAGATCAGATGTCGGTTCATCCAGAACCATGACATGCGGCTCCATCGCAAGCGTGCCTGCCATTGCAACCCGCTGCTTCTCCCCGCCGGATAGTGTGAAGATGAAACGATCTTGCAGATCATCCACACCAACGATATGCATCGCCCGATCCATTCGTCCTAATATTTCTTCTTTTGGCATGCCGAGGTTTTCAGGTCCGAATGCAACATCTTTTCCAACCGTAAGTGAAAATAACTGGGTATCCGGATTTTGAAAGATGATCCCCACCTCCGATGCCAGTTGCTGCACTTTATAATTCCGAACATTCTTCCCATTTATCACGATCTCGCCTTCGAGGTTCCCGCCTGTGACTTTTGGTACGAGTCCGTTTAAGCACTGGATGAGTGTGGATTTCCCGGAGCCGCTTGCGCCAAGAAGCAGCACAAACTCCCCATCATCGATATGCAGGTTGATGCCGCGTAATGTCGGTTCAGACATGTTCGGGTAGGTGTAGCTGAGGTTTTGGATGTCGATCATGATTTTGTTCCGTTTGGTAACGACGTGCACCCTCCTCCTACATAAATCTTATATATTAGCACGAAAAACGAATCTTTGATGAAAGGATTGTTTCGATATGAGCAGAAAGATACAGTCATGCACAGGCTCGACCCGCGGGTGAAACTGGTGTGGGTTTTTGGAATGTCTGTTTTAAGCATGTTGTTTGGAGCGCCATCGCTCCTGCTCATTGCGTTTCTATCCACACTGCCATTCTGGGTATTGGTCAAACCGTCGGCGGCAAAGATCCGTGCGATACTGTTTGTCTTTGGAACGATGGTCTTTGGTTTCATGCTCACGCAGTCTATCTTTTATTACTGGGGCGATCCTACGAATCCGACGTTCACAATCATCCCTGCAACGTTTCCGGTGATCGGATACGTCACTGGCGGGATACATTTCTACGCAGAAGGTGCGTTATACGGGCTTATCCAGTCGCTTCGGTTCATGACCACTGTGAGCGCGGCTTCGGTCTTCGTTGCAAGCACGCACCCAAGCGAACTGCTTGTCGGACTTGTGCGGTTTACAAAGATCCCATTTACAAATATCCGGATCGGATTTCCAAACGAGATCGCATTCATGGTGTCATCCGCGGTCGGATTTGCACCATCAATGATCGAGGAGAGCATGATCATAATAAACGCGATGCGAGCGCGCGGGCTTGAGATCAAAGGCGGCATCAGGACAAAGATCAGGGCGCTGCGACACATCTTCTTCCCGATGGTGGTCGGGCTTCTGCGCAAAGGAAGGCAGATTGCGATTGCTGCTGATGCGCGTGCGTTTCGTGCAACAAAGAACCGCACGTTTGTGGAAGAATTGCAACTGGGACCCGGTGATTATATCATGCTGACATACATCGCCACGTTTCTGGTAGCTGGTACCTACCTAAGTTCCACCGGCTTTGGCGGGACCGCTCCGGGGTTGGGCTGATGACCCTGTTTCGAAAAAGTCTGGTTCCGATGCTTTTGGTATTCATCATCGCGGTCATCTCGCCGGCAGCCATGGCTGGCGAGTGGCGGGGCAGCGGCACCCCGCTCTACACCATAGCCTCAGGCAGCCTGCATGGCGGCGTCCATGTCGGCGGGGGGCACGGACTCACATATGCAGACCCGTACACCGAGTATTTTGATCTTCCTGATAATATAATTTATGCTCGCATGTATGTGCCGATGTGGAACTACAACAAAGGCGACACGTTAACAGTCTCGATCAACGATAACGAGCTAAAAACACGGGAAGAACCCGATTACATTGCTGCATGGGGGGTCTGCTGCTATGCGTACGATGTCACCGAGGTTGCGTTCAAGGAAGGCATCAACGTGATCTCAGCCACGTACGATAATAATAACGGCGCCCCTTATGGGATATTTCTCGTCGCGGTCTATGAAAACGAGAGCATGCCATACACTCAGTTCTGGATCGACGAGGGAAACTATGCGCTTAGCAAGGCGGTTGCCGATGGCGGCACTAAAGATCAGATGGAAGCGTTGTTCACTGGAGCTGTGAATACGGAGACGGTCGAAAAAGCAGACCTGTGGACGGTGATGATCGCAGGAACCGGAGGGGAGATTGACGAACTGTGGTTCAACTCAAAACTCCTCGGAAAAGACATAGGAATGGCGAAAACAGGTGGCTACCTCGATTTCGACCAGTTTGATGTATCTGGTGACCTGATCAGTCACAACAATACTGTAATCTTTAAGAGGGGTGATGAGCAGTACCTGCACCCGTTCAATGCGGTTTTAGTGCTTGAACACGAGAGTGATGTCAAAGGCGATACGGAATTGACGGGTTTTGAGACGCAATCGTCTATCAAGTCCATCATTCCGGTTCCGGTCATCGCAGTGCTCGTGATTGCAATCATCGGCTTTTTCCTGATATTCATGAAGAAAAAACGTGAGCGAGGATTAGATTAATATGAATTGCAAACCACTGCTCTTTATTTTTGCCATAATAATAGTGTTGTTACTTCCTTCTGTCGCTTATGCGGCTGGCAGCGCCGATGACATAGATATCACAGTCACCATACCCGACCGGAAGGATGGTGTGTTTGCGCCAGATAAACTGGTGGCAAGCGGCTCTGGGGAAGGTGCCCGCATCACCTTGGAAAACCGCGGCACAGAAACTGCAACCATCTCCGCAACGATTCAAGTTCCCGATCTCTTATCGCTATCAGTGCCAACACAGGAACTGGGCGGTCAGATCACACAGGATGGCAACACCCTGAGCGTCAGCCCCATTGAGATTGCAGGTGGAGAATCAGCGACCGTGCGAATCCGGGTAACACCTCCTGAGTCGATCCCGATGAAGACGGAAGAAACGTTTCGGATAACCACAACAGTTGCAGACGGTAGCAGAACCGAATACACACACCCCATCACGATCATCCCGCCGCCGTCATGGATCACTTATGGTACCATCATCATCAGTCTGGTGCTGGTCGCAATAGTGGTCATCGCAGTCAGGCGGTTTGGGATTCTTGAGATGTACACGACCATTGATCTTGTCACAATTGCACTGCTCGCAGCGCTTGCCGGCGTTGTATTCAGGTGGTTCTGGCAGACGTTTAATGATATACTCGGACCGTTTGGCGGACTTTTGTTCACGATACCGGTATCCGCGCTGATGGTGATCGCGCTGCATCTCGTCAGGAAACCCGGCACTGCCATGCTGCTCTTCCTTGTTGACCAGCTCGTCTGCATGGTGATCTGGGGTTCAAATATCACAGTCTGGCTTGGATGGTATCTGATCGAGGGTGCAGTCGTGGACGCCGAGGTTGCGCTCTTTAAGGGGAACTATGCAGATACACGAATTGCAGCCATAATCTACGGCATGTCACGGGGTTTCATATCTTACTGGCTATTCTACTTCCTTTTCGCGCCGACTGCGTGGAAGATCTGTTATGCACCGTGGTACTCATGGTTCCAGGTCGGGCTTGCGGTCGTCGGCGGAATTATCGGCGGATCGATTGGGTATGATGCGGCGCGGAAGATGCGGAGCGCGATGATGTGATGGACGAGTTTTCAAATCGTGGCTGACATATCGGAGGAGCGGATTATTAGATGGGTGGTTCGGAATAGTTAGGTAAACTGTACATATTTAGCAACCACAAGATTGCACAAATTCTCACGAGAAAATGTGTGGGGTGGGATATAAAATGCAAACATATCACCAATATATTACATGTACTACCATCCTCGTGTGTCAATCTCGTGGTTTTTCCATGGTATACACACTATACCATCCAGTAATTCTATGCACCATGTTCATTTACGAAAAAGTATATCGCCAGCCCCCCGGGAGGGCATTTCTTACTCGTAAACCATTCACCAAACTTTTCACAAAAGTTTGATCAAAAACTGACTTCAAACCCGGGAAGGCAGTTTTTACTCGATTTTTTGTGAAAAAATCGTTTTTCACCTAAAGCTAAACACCTACAAACCAACCATCACACCTGAAAACTAAAAAAACCAACCCAATCTGCACCCCGGTGCTCCCAGATCAGCCCAAAATGTGAGCTATACTCAGAGCACGGCTCGGATTCTACGTATCCCGCAGGTCCCGCGATGCCAACCCTTACCAGGTAATTCACACCTTCCTGCCGCATCATAGCCCTTATATTGACACTGCGATTCGAAAAAACCTCCTCTCGCCGGATCATGTCGCCTATAACATTCTTCTGCGTCCCGTTAACCTGTATATGACATGCTTCAAGATGTTCATGCCCGCAGAGTATCAGAACCCCGCTGCCAAATGATTCCACAGCGTCCTCGAATGCATGTTCCGGTGTGTAATGGTACCCCGTACCATCGCAATAATCATAGCCACATTCTGAGATTCTCTGCCATGTTCGCCGGTACAGCAGGCGGTCCGGACACGTTCGCTCCGGGATCCCGGACGGATCGATCGGTCCCC
>JAYEGZ010000127.1:0-3969 GCA_034659315.1 Methanobacteriota archaeon | reverse complement strand
GTGTAATGGTACCCCGTACCATCGCAATAATCATAGCCACATTCTGAGATTCTCTGCCATGTTCGCCGGTACAGCAGGCGGTCCGGACACGTTCGCTCCGGGATCCCGGACGGATCGATCGGTCCCCCGTGCACCGCAAGAATCCGGTCCGTCTTATCTACAATACACTGCGGCAGACTCTCCAGGAATCGCATACACCGTTGATTCCCGCGCAGGTCAGAATGTGCATCTCTGCTCTCAGAACTATTTCCAATAATATCCCGATTAAGCAGAAATGCCTCGTCATGGTTTCCCATGATGGACAATAGATCAGTATTCACTCCACAGTCGATTAACCGCTCGATCACTTCGATCGGGCGAAATCCCCACCCGACAACGTCACCAAGGTTAACAATTCTCGTGATCTCACCATACAGGTCAACGAACGCCCGATCCCGGGTAATTTCCATGATCGCGTCAAGTGCACATATATCGGCATGGATGTCAGATAGTATCAACTGCGCCATGGTGGCTCGAACTCCCCAGAATCTCGCCAGATATGTTCTGTCGCATCCGCATGCAGACTTCTTCGTAATCCAACCCCTGCCCAAGCAACCACATAAGTTTCACAAGCGCGGTTTCTGGCAGCATATCCTCGCCCTCGATCACGCCCGCCTTCAGCATGTCCCTGCCGGTATCATACACCCGGTCACAGATCCTGCCACGCATGCACTGGGACGTGATCACAACCGGAATGCCACTCGTAGTTGCGTACTCGATGAGCGGAATCCACTCAGCCGGGACGTGTCCAAGCCCGGTGCCCTCTATCACGATGCCTTTGTATCCCGAAAGGCTGCAAAACCTGAGCAGTTCCGGGCTTGCCCCTGGTATAAACTTAAGAAGTGCGCATTTCGGCTCTATGCCGTCATGGATCTGGAGTTGCCGCTGCCCTCTTCGCACATAATCGGTGAATGTCCTGATCTCACATGAGGGGTAGTCTACCCGTCCGATCGGTGGCGCATTGATCGACTGGAACGCATCCCTGCGTGAGGTGTGCATCTTCCTAGCCCGTGTCCCGCGGTGTATCAGGCAGTGGTCATCTGATGTGCTCTCGTGCATAACCACAGAGACCTCTGCGATGTCGCTCACAGCGACCGATGCCGCGCAGATCGCATTCATCGCGTTATCGCTTGATGGTCGGTCTGCACTGCGCTGCGAGCCTACCAGAACTACCGGAACTGGTGTCTCTATCATGAAAGAGAGCGCTGCAGCGGTATACCCCATCGTATCGGTGCCGTGAGTTATGATTATGCCGTCTGCACCCTTATTAATCTCTTCAAAGATTGCGCGTGCAAGTTCGATCCAGTATTCGGCACGCATGTTCTCTGATAGTATGTTATACACGACTCTTGAGCGATAGTTTGCGATCTCTTCTAACTCTGGTATCGCAGCGATAATCTCCTCGGCTGTAGACTGCGCGGTGACCGCTCCGGTGCGGTAATCAACCCTGCTTGCGATGGTGCCACCGGTCGATAATATGGCGACGGTTGGCAGTCCCTCTCGCACCCCCATAGCACGGGATTCTGGCTTCGGAGAGTGCACTCCAGTCTCAACCAGCGTAATGGGCACGCTCTTCTTCACGCCGATGTTGTAGCCACTATGTAGCTTGATCACCGTGTGATCTGTGGTGCTCGGCATCAGCGTGCCTTCATACGTTACGCGATCCGCAGTGGCGCTTACCAGATCTCCCCGATTCGGCTTCATCATAATTGTTCAATCCCCAACTGCAATCGTCTCCAGCTGGCTTGCAAGATTCCAGACAAGAGTACGAGTATGTAGCGGCATATTTGGGTCGTTTGTGATTTTATTAAGAATTGATAAGCTGGTTGCAGCGCGAAATGGTATAGAGTCATTTTCAGCAGATAGAATTTCTTTTATTTCATCAGCGGCGCGCCGTATGTTCCTCGGGACCGATGTGTCGCCGAGAATCGTATTTAGAATGTTATTACACTGCTCAACTGTTTCTTTTATCGACATGATATCCTCTGTGTTTGCATCATTCCACGTCTACACATATACTCCGCACCAGCTACTACTTAAATGTGGTTGGTTGGTTGGCCATTAGGTGGTTAATTTGTCAGGTCATAGTCCCCAGAACGGGTCGTCCTTCCGCTTGATCTCCAGAAACTTGTTGAATGCTTCGATCGCATCAGGCGAGAGCGTGTCGTACAGTTCCTGCTCGACCAGCTTTGCATGGCGTTCCGGGATATCGACGAGCAGCACATCACCTTCCTTGATCTGCCGTCCGACAGTCGGACCCTCGATTGCGACGGCGACCTCCGCACGATATCTCGCCTCGCCTATAGATTCACTACGCTCCTGAATCCCTTTTATCGACCCGACATACACACCATCGGTACGCATGACTGGACTTCCCGGCTTGATCACGCCACCAAGAACGTGCACACCGACAACCGCAGGATTATTCTGTCTGAAGACACAACCATCCAGAATCGTAAACTGTCCGGGTCTGATCACTGCTTCAGAGAGTTTCTTCTCGACAAGCTCCTTTTCCTTCGACGACCAGCGCTGATAGTCATCGATCAAACTATAGATCACGTCACTTTGGAAGAGATGAGTCCCCGATCTCTGCAACTCTTCCACAGCATCCGGGAGCACGTCAACATTAAATCCAATAACTATCCGGTACAGAGGGTCTTTGCAGGTTGTAGCCTCAACAATATCCCTCCTTGCAATATTACCGACCTTGGCAATCCTGATCGCGATGTCCTTATTTCTAAGCGCCCCTGTTATTGCCTCGAGCGATCCGATAGTGTCAGCACATAGAACAACGCCGTCGGTATCAGTCGTTATCTGCACGGTATCAATCTCGCTCGCAATCTCGCGCACCACATCCTCGATGCTACCCGAACTATCGGATTGCACCTTGATCATTGATCCGGCATAAGCGTGTTCAAGATTCGGTGCTGCGATTCTTACACCGGAAGCTGCTGTTACGCGTTTTACCCTGCGGAACGATTCGTTTGATCTGATATCAGCCACTGCACCAGGTTTAAGGAGTGCGCGTACCTTTGTCGTGACGATCGGCTGCCCACCAACGATGATGGTGTCGCCGACTGCGAGTTCACCGTCATACAGGATCGCATCCACGGTTGTTCCAAGCCCGTGTGTCTCGCTGACCTCAAGGATCGTGCAGACGCCTGCTCCGGTTGCGCTCACCACCAGATTCTGTTCAAGGAAACGCTGCGCCAGCCCGAGTAGTACCATCAGTATATCCGAGACTCCTTCCCCGGTTTTTGCGCTCACCGGGATCACACTGATGGTTGTTCTAAAATCAGAGATGTTATCATATCTGTCCGCATTAAATCCGCTTTCATAGAGTTTTCCAATCAGCTCGTAGAACTTTCGGTCGAACTCCTGCCTCGCGTGGTCTCCCTGCTTCTCATAGCTACTGACAAACGACGCGTCCCCGTGGTTCTGCCAGCCATGTATGCGATCGATCTTGTTTGCTGCGATCACAAACGGGGTCTTGAACTTCTTCAGTATATTCAGGGACTCGATTGTTTGCGGCAGGAAGCCTTCGTTGATATCGACGACCAGTATAGCAAGGTCTGCGAGCGCGCCGCCGCGGCTGCGAAGCGTTGTGAACGCGTGGTGTCCCGGCGTATCGATGAAGAGTAAGCCCGGAACGATGAACTTCCCGGCAAACGAGGGTCCACATGCTTTCTCAATTGCATCGATGGGTACCTCGGTCGCGCCGATGTGCTGGGTGATCGCGCCAGACTCCTCGTCAGCGATCGCGCTGCCCCTGATTCGGTCAAGCAGCGTCGTCTTTCCGTGATCAACGTGTCCGAGCACACACACGATGGGGGTTCTGAGCGTCATGATTACAAAATGTTAATTGTGAGCGTGTCAATTGCGAGGGAATAACTGTTCTTTTAGTTGATCATAAACCTTATTGATCCCATG
>JAYEGZ010000126.1:0-2848 GCA_034659315.1 Methanobacteriota archaeon | reverse complement strand
GATCCCACATACGAATATCTGGAGACCGAGCGCAAAATGGCTGCGATGATGAAGGTGATCGGGGCATGACGAAGATACTATTCGTGAACAACAAGGACTCATTCGTCTGGAATCTTGTCGAATACGTATCAATCTTCGAGCCAGACACTGTGGTCGTCCCGAACACGATAACACTTGACGAAATCCGGGAAATCGACCCTGACGGGATCGTGATCTCGCCGGGTCCCGGAAACCCAAACGATCCCCGCGATATCGGATCATGCATCAAGATCATCCGTGCATGCGAGGTTCCCTTGCTCGGCGTCTGCCTCGGCTGCCAGGCGATCAATGTCACGTTCGGCGGAACGGTCGGACACGCATCGGTTGGTCCGGTCCACGGGAAGGCGTCTGATATCTATCATGACGGGATCGGGATCTACGATGGCATTCCGAATCCGTTTACTGGCGGCAGATACCATTCGCTTGCCGTGAACCAGGTGTCGCCCGATCTCGAGGTTGTAGCACACAGTCCCGATAGCGTCGTCATGGGAATCCGGCACAAGCGGCGTCCGATCGAGGGCGTGCAGTTCCACCCCGAGTCAGTGCTGACGCCGGAAGGGCTTGGGATGATCGAGCGGTGGGTGGAGATGTTGGCTGGTGGGGCGTAACATCGCTTATGGCTTGAGAATATCCCCCAGATCAAACGCATACACGCCACCACTCCGCAACGTCTCCTTACCCTCGATCCGTTTTGCGATTATCCCGTAATACTCGCGTCTCTCATCGTTGTGCCACCTGACCAGGTCGGATTTGCGATGTAGATCGTCCAGTATCCTTGTTACATCGTGCCGCGAGAGGTTACTCCATTTCACCTCGCCGATGAACAACTGCCTGGAGCCATCCGTATCAGCCCCGGTGGCAACGATATCGATCTCATCGCCACGATACCACCATGCTCCGCAATCGTCCGGTGAAAATCCAATGTCGAGCCTTCTCCGTCTGATAAGGTCACGTATCAACTCTTCGAATACAAATCCAAGATATTGATCATATTCCTTCTCTATTTTTGGTGTGATATCGATTTCAGCCTCGATATTATTCTTATTCGGTAGCACAAACCTGAAATAGAACTTGAAATAATTATCTTTTATCTTGTACAACGATCGTTTGGACTTGCCCGCGACGGTGGCAGGAAGTTCGGAATCAACGATCCCAACACGCCGGAGATTGTGGAGGTAGCGTGACAGCGCGCCTTTGTCGATACCGGTGGCATTTGCGATCTCGGAAAGTTTTCTGCTTCCTTCCGCAATAGTTTTGAGGATGAACATGTAATTTCGCGGCTCTCTAAACTCTTCCCGGAGTAAAATATCAGCCTCCCCATACAGGAAACTGCCTTTCGACAGGAAATTCGTGCGGAGATTCTCCCAGAAGTCAAGATCGGGTGAGAATTTTAGAATGTACTCCGGGATGTTGTCCATGCATCCGTAGACTGTATAGTGCTGACGCCGGAGGGACATGTGATGATCGAGCGGTGAGTGGGGCGGGGGACGATCAGTTAACTTTTTATATGCGTGAGTTGGTGGGATAAATAGCGTTGCGGATGTGATCAATATGAATGAATGTAACCAGACTGATGAATATAATGCTGTTTTGCGAACGAAAATGTGTGTGCGTGTGATTGCGATCATGGCACTCGCAGCCGCAGCGGTGCTCGTGGTGAGTGCTGGCGTGGGTGCGGCTGCGACGACGTGGTATGTAGATGACGATGGGGGCGCGGGGATCGATTACATGAAGATACAAGATGCGGTGGATGCCGCGGGTGATGGGGATACCATCGAGGTGAGAAGCGGTACTTATTATGAAAGCGTGGACATTAACCGACGGCTCGTTCTGAGGGGCGTGGACACGGGCGAAGGCAAGCCTGTGGTGGATGCTGAGGGGGATAGAAGCCCGATTGCTGTGATGGTGGATGGGTGCACGGTTGATGGATTCAATGTGACTGTAAGTGATGATGAGTGGGAAGATGCAGGGATCCTGGTTGAATCCAGCAATAATACGATTAAGAACAATCTGATAAACTTCAATCAAGACCCCGACGGCGATACTACTTCATGGGATAACGGGGCCGATCCGGATGATGATGGGATCGGTGACACGCCTTATGTTATCGATGCAAATATTCAGGACGAGAATCCACTTATGAGCTGGTCAGAGGGATTAGACAGAGTCATTTTCATCACCCCTGCACAAACAGACAGATTGGTCTATGGCACGAACGAAAATATATCGATTGACTGCGTTTTGCAGGACGATATGGGTCATAATGTTACCGTGGACAATGTCTACGCCACCATCAAGAAGCCGGATTCATATTCGGAGCAAGTATCTCTGGCTGAAACAACGACCGGGAACTATAATGGAACATTCGGGAACAGCTCACTTGCTGGCAGATATAGCATAACAATTCATGCAACTACGGTTGGAGCAGTAAACGACACTGCCGAATTGAGTTTTGAAGTGGCATCATCGTTTATTGATGGGTGGGTTGTAAATGAAACAGAAATCCATTGTAATGAGATTATTGTACTGAATGGCGATCTAACAATCGAAAACGGTGGAAACCTAACGCTCAGGAACGTCACACTGAGGATGGATTGCGATTATGACGGGCAGCATCACATCGAAGTGAAAGATGGCGGGGCATTTTACGTATATGACAATGATAACGATCCCGCCACCCCTGAAGATGCATCTGTGATCACGGCATTGAATCCCGATCAGGGGTATTTGTTCCGGGTTAACGCCGGCTCAACGTTTCAGATGAAAAATTCTGAATTGCATGGGTGCGGATATGAATACAATTCTCTGA
>JAYEGZ010000125.1:0-2873 GCA_034659315.1 Methanobacteriota archaeon | reverse complement strand
GGTTCCACTTGTAACTGTCCTCAGGACGCATCATCCGTCCGCCGTTGACCTTCGCTCCTGCAATGTGGGAGTGTGAGTCAACGCCGCCTGGCATAACAGTCATGCCTTTCGCATCGATCACTTTCGCATCTTTCATCTCGGAACCGGTCAGCTCTCGCACAACCTTTCCGTTCTTGATGAAGACATCCATCATCTCCCCGTCGATCTCGTTTAGCGGGTCAAAGACATATCCATTCTTGATTGCGATCGTTCCGTTCCCGTTTCCATTACTATTTGCCATGATTCATGCCTCCTTTTTCTCAAGCCATATAGCGTCCACAGGACAGATCATGGCACATGCGCCGCAGCCTCCACAGAGATCCTGATCGTACACCGTAACAGTGCCGTTCACAATCTCAAGAAGCGGCTTTCTGTCCAGTTCGTTCAAATGCCCTGCGGCAAGGAACGGGTCTGATGCAGCGTTGACAGGACAGACTATGACACAGTTTCCGCATCCGAGACACGCATAATCGTCGGTTACCAGAACCGATCTCAGCACCGGTTTCGGAGTGGGGACACCTAAGATTTTCTTCTCAAACGGCTTCTTCTTAGCCATCTCCAGAAGAATCGCGCTCTTTGTCACAGTTATTGCGTCTGTCGGACAGGCGACTGCACACGCACCACAATAGATGCACGCATTCGGGCGCTGTGTGATCTTCTCGACCCTCTCGCCAGCGTCCCAGTCGCGGGTGAATAGCGCATCACATGGGCAGATGTCCACGCAGGCAAGACATGTCTGGCATATGTCTTCGTCCATCTTCCACTCGCCTGCGAAGGGTTTCTCCACAGTGATCGCACCAACCGGACAGACCGACTCGCACCAGCCGCAGTGAATGCAGCCCCCGTTGTCGATTATAGTCTCACCCTCGATGCCTGTGCTGCTGTCGTTTGCAAGCCGCCGCGTAACCGTGATTGCATCCTGTGGGCAGACCTCCTCGCAGAGACCGCAGTGCATACAGTCGTCGCTGACGGTTGTTGGCTTTATGGCACCGCAAAGATAGGTCTCGTCCTTCGCAGGTTCGCCAGCCACTCTTATCTCCAGTGCGCCGGTCGGGCAGACCTTGGCACACATCGCGCACACGATGCAGGTATCCGGAACGCTTTCCAGAAAATCCTTATCGAGGAGTCCTCTTGCAACCGCTCCCACCGAGCCGATCACAAGAGCGTCTTTTGCACAGGTCAGGATGCATGTCCCACAGCCTATACACTTCTCCGGGATATACACCAGCTGCTTGTCATCTTTTGTCTGAAATATTAATTCATTCATACATTCCCTCCATAATCACGCATCCGTGCACGTGATGCAGAGAACCTCCTCACCATAGCAAACAAAAGATTCACCGCACCGCTCACACACTTTTACGCACTTGGTAGGCTTTACAGGAAGTGTAATGTCGATCATTTCGTAGCTGTACACACCATCTCCCGCTTTCAGGAGTTCAGGGACCACCTCCTCATGAGGGACCTTTTCGGTATTCATGTACCATGCGTGCAGCTTCGGATATCTTTCGGTCTTGACCGGGTCAAGAGATATCCTGATCCCGCGTGTGGACGTCACGCCCATTGGAACTTGCTTGTTTACCACAACCGCCATCTTTCCGGTGTCATTGATTCTCATGCCATTGTTTCCGATGGTTGCACCTGCAAGTACCTGAAAAGCGTCAGGGATGCAATTGTAGGTCTCGCATGTCACGTAGATGCGTTCACCATCCTGAAAATCAAGTGCGTGTTTTGCGATGTTAAACATCTGAATGCCAATGAATGCGCCTGTAGCAAGGTATCCGTGGAACGGGACCACCCGCTCTATCTGGGAGCGCAGTTCCGGGTCAGCGATTTGTTCGATGATCTCGTCCATTATGGAACTCCTGTGTTCTGGAAGCCATCATGTTTAAATGATAACTACTTGTCTAATGTAAAATGTCAATCATTATTATTTTACTTAAACTTAACGATGCCACACGCTATTTCGGATGAGGTGAGTTCCCCAAATTCCAGGGCAGTGTCAAAAGCCCATAATCAACGAAACGTTTCAGATTATTTATGAAGAAGCAAGGTCAATCAATTTACATTTACCTGACACAAAGATCAAACGAAATCACCATCAGGAGACACTGCGACACACAAACCCTTTTATTGACATACGCATAGTTCTCGTACAACCTTAAAAGTACAGTTGAATTTGGGTGTACGCATGATAGAAACAATACTGATATCGGCAAGGACGATTGATCAGGGCGCCACTCTCGAGGAAAAGACTTCACAGGCTTATTTTGATGCGGCTGCATACTGTGAGTTAAACGAAGGCAACCTCGAAGCGCTCGGAGTATCGGTCGACCAGAATGTAAAGGTCGCAACCGCCCACGGAACGGTTGTGGTACCTGCAAAGATTGATAAACGGCTGCCGGACGACATAGTCTTCATCCCGATGGGACCATGGGCGAATGCTATCGTCGATCCTGACACATGTGGCTGCGGAATGCCTGGATTCAAGGGCGTGCCAGCAACCGTCGAGGCGACCACGGATCCGGTACTGAACATGAAGGATCTGATGGCAACGTACAAGGAGTGAGAAAGGAGGAAAACGATATGCCAGTAATAAAAGACGTGGTATGCACGTTCTGCGGCTGCCTCTGTGACGACCTCGAGGTCAATGTCGAGGACAACAAGATCATAAAGGTAGGTAAGGCATGCAAGCTCGGGCGGGCAAAGACGATGGGAATGTTTCTGCACGAGCGAATCGAGAAGCCGATGATCCGCAAGAACGGAAAAGACAGTGAACTTGAAGAATGCTCGTACGATGAAGCGATAACGAAGGCTGCCGAGATTCTTGTTGC
>JAYEGZ010000124.1:0-2882 GCA_034659315.1 Methanobacteriota archaeon | reverse complement strand
CGAGAACTACGGAGACCCCCTCTTCGCGGAGGGACCTGCACGCCTGACTGCCTGAGAAATCGAATTCCGCTGCCTGTCCGATCAGGATCGGACCAGATCCTATGAGGAGGATTTTTTTGATGGTTGGATCTTTTGGCATCAGTCACGCTCCTGCCACTATTATCCTCGCGATGCTACAGCCGGACATGCACCCCACCATCCCGCAGATACTCCTTCACCTCACCGACCGTGTACTCCCCGAAGTGGAAGATGCTTGCAGCAAGTGCTGCCGATGCATTCGTATCCCGGAGCACCTCAAGGATGTGTTCAGGATTCCCGCAGCCACCTGATGCGATCACCGGGATGTTTACGCTGTCGCTGACCGCAGCTGTCAGTTCGATGTCGAATCCGTCCTTTGTGCCGTCTCTATCCATACTCGTGAGCATAATGTCTCCTGCACCCCGCTCTTCTGCCTCTATCGCCCACTGGATCGCATCGATGCCTGTAAACTCCCTTCCACCGTAGAATGAGCACTCAAACCAGCATTCGCCATCAGGCGTGTCGACCATATTCCTGTCAGGCTCGCGTCCATATCTCCGCTTGGCATCGATTGCAAGGACACACGCCTGATTCCCGAAGTACTTCGCGATATCATTGATGAGATCCGGGTTCTTGAGTGCCGCGGTGTTGACAGAGACCTTGTCCGCTCCTGAGTTAAACGCAGTTCTGCCGTCTGCAAGAGCCCTGATGCCGCCGCCGACCGTAAGCGGCATGAAGACGTTCTCAGAGGTCTTCTCGATGACTTTTGCCATCGTCTCTCTTCGTTCGTGCGAGGCAGTGATGTCAAGAAAGATCAGTTCGTCTGCGCCCTGCCGGTCATACTCCGTGGCAAGCTCCCATGGGATGCCTGCGTACCTGATCTGCTTGAACTGGACTCCTTTCACAACCCTGCCCTGTGCAACTCCGAGATCGCAGTCAAGGCACGGAATGATTCGTTTTGCTAACATTTGACCATCTCCACGAAGTTCTTCAGAATCAGAAGTCCTTTCTTGCTCGATTTCTCCGGATGGAACTGAACCGCATGGATATTGTTATTCTCCACTACCGCAGCCATATCCACGCCGTAATCGGTCGTTGCAAAGATCACGCGCTCGTCCTCCGGAACACAGTAATAGGAATGCACAAAATAGAAGAAATCGCCGTCATCGATCCCTGCGAGCAGATCCGAGTCTCGATTGTCCCGATGCATCATAAGCTCGTTCCATCCCATCTGCGGAATTTTAACCCCGTCCGGAAGACGGATAACATCCCCTGCAAGAAGCCCGAACCCGGCAGCGTCACTCTCCTCACTCCTCTCAAACAATACCTGCATCCCGATGCAGATTCCCAAGAGCGGTGTGCCAGAATCTACCAAATCGAATAATATATCTGAAAACGGCGTAAGATTACGCATCGCGTCGCCAAACGAGCCAACACCCGGGATAACAACAGCGTCTGCGTCCGCATCCGAAAGAGCCTTGCTATCCGATACGATACTCGGATTTCCACCAACCGTAGCGAGTGCATTATGGATGCTACGGAGATTTCCCATGCCATAGTCGATTATTGCGATCATGCCTGTATTTGAGTCTCGCGTGAATCATTTATTAAACAATCGATCTTATGATTGAGGCGTAACAGAGAGGTCAGGATATGGAGAAGCAACTCGTAGCAGTTATGGATTTCGGCGGGCAGTATAGCCACCTGATCGTGCGGCGGTGCAGGAATCTTGAGGTGTACGCCGAGCTGATCCCACACACCACCACGCCAGAAGCGATCAAGGATATGAACCTGAGCGCGATCATCCTGTCAGGAGGTCCGTCCAGTGTGTATACAGACAATGCACCGGTATGCAACCCTGAAATATTTAATCTTGGAATCCCCGTACTTGGAATCTGCTACGGAGCCCAGCTGATCGCACGTGCACTGGGCGGGGATGTCAAACACACCAGGATGCGGGAATACGGGAAGACCGAACTCTCAGTCTCGGTGGATCACAGGTCAGATCTCTTCGACGGAATCCGAGAAAAAACGACGGTCTGGATGTCTCACGGGGACCTGATCGGAAGCCTGCCCGCGGATTTTGATATCATCGCACGCACAGCAGGATCTCCAGTTGCAGCATTCAGAAAAGAGCGCATATATGGCATACAGTTCCATCCGGAGGTTGTGCATACCATAGATGGCGAAAAGATGCTCAAAAACTTCCTCTTTTCGATATGCGGGTGCAATCCCAACTGGAGTTCGGAATCATTCATCAACAGTGCGATCGACGAGATCAGAGCGACAGTCGGAAGTGGCAGGGTGATTCTTGGCTTGAGCGGTGGAATTGACTCTGCAACCGTTGCTGTCCTGCTCCACCGCGCAATCGGTGATGAACTGACCTGCATTTATGTTGACAATGGTCTCATGCGGAAGAACGAGACCGAAGAGATCGTACACACATTCAAAGATAATTTCAAGATCAATCTTGAGGTTGTTAATGCAGAGGACCGGTTTTTGGAGAGACTGCGCGGGATCATTGATCCTGAGGAGAAACGAAAGGTAATTGGCAGTGAGTTCATCCGCGTCTTCGATGAGGCTGCCACACGGATCGGGGATGTTGACTTTCTTGCGCAGGGCACGATCTATCCGGACCGGGTTGAGAGCGCAGCAACCTCTGATCTTGCATCACGCATCAAATCACACCACAATGTCGGAGCGCTGCCTGACGATATGAAACTGCGGTTGATCGAGCCAATACGGGATCTCTACAAGGACGAAGTGCGTACAATTGCAAAGAAACTTGAACTGCCCGACGATATCGTCAAACGCCACCCGTTCCCGGGTCCGGGTCTTGCAGCAAGGATCATCGGAGAGGTTAC
>JAYEGZ010000123.1:0-2885 GCA_034659315.1 Methanobacteriota archaeon | reverse complement strand
GGGCAGTTTTTACTCGATTTTTTGTGAAAAAATCGTTTTACTGTAGTTCCGCGCCGGGAATGCTGTACCGATGCCGGTCTTCGTACTCCTGTTTTTTTGCGGCGTTCCAACCGGATACCGCCTGCATGTACCCTGTAACGCGTGAAATCTGATCCACACAGTGCGACCCGCACGTGGGGCACATCGGTTTTTCACATACGGGACATAATTCAGTGTAACCGGTCACATCAAGACACCTGCCCTTCTGCATCGCGTACTGATGCACCGGGCATTTCGTGGGGGTGGCGAGAGAGAAGTCTTCCCCTGCCTCTTCTTTCCATGCGACGCACACATCCAGAAACGTTCTGAACGGCATCGCGACGAGTTCCGCTACATGTTTTCTTGTTGCTTCATCCATGATATTCGACCTGCCGATATGAACAAAACGGTGGGCGAGCCATCCGCCACATCATCTCCATTATTCCGGGTTTGTTGTTCGTTCTCATTTAAAACTCCAAAAAATAAGAAAATGGGTCGCCCACCCCTTCCTTCTCAAGAGCATGAAGAGTGCAATAATCGATGCCCTCGCTCATCCCCATCACACCACTCTGGAAATCCTCCACGATTTCGGGAGTGATTCCGCTGTGACAGTCTATACAGATCGATGCTGCTGCCGACCCCACCAGAAATGGGGTCAGGAGCATCAGAACCAGCGATACAAAAAGTCTCTTCATAGTCTTTTGCCTCCTGTTGTGCGTTTGTTGTTATTGTTTCTGTTCGAGAACACTCACACCCGGATTCTTCTCACCATACTTCCCGGCAAGTTCCAGAAGCACCTCGTCCCTTGACTTTCCTTCGTGCTCAAGCTTCTTTATCAACTGATATGCGGCGAAGAGCGACGAAGGTCCGATCTCTGACGCAAAGTTGCCGACGCCCTGATTCCAGACAAAGAGTGAGAAGAGTTCATCCAGCTCCGCAACATTAACGCCCGCGTAGTACGCCTTCACAAGTTCCCGGGTTGCCTGGCGAATGCGACCAGCGCCAACCGCATTTGCGAGCGATAGCAGGTATTTAGTCTTCTGGTCTATGGCAGGCTCTTCTTTCTTCCAGATGAGTTGCCAGAACTGCGACACAATCTTGCCAAGCTCTCTGTCGGTTTTACCAAGATTGGCGAGAGCGGCGGGGTGTAGCGGGACATTCTTCACGCCGACGGCAGTTTTCTCTTCTGTCCGGTGAAAGTAAGTCCGGTATTCGGTATCAGAGATTTTCTCTGTGAGGTGCTCAAAGCCGAGGTCCGCCATAGTGGAATATAGCGGGAACGGCTCGAAACTCTGGACCACGCAGATTCCACTGCCAGCAGCCACAACTTCTGCTTTCGTAAGAATCGTAGACAGGAAATTGCCTTTGAGCCCTCTACCATCTATTACTTCAAATGATTCCTTATTATCAGCCCATTCATTAGTCATGAGATTACCAACTTTATGCGCGTAAACCATTCGATTGTTTACTATTACCGTAATGTGTATTGCGAGTATATAACATTGTGGTGCGAAAACCGCCCATAAATCCCGCCAAAAGTACGAAAATCGATAGGGTGGTGCACAATGATTGGGCAGTATCCCAAAAATATAAACGGGTTCAAAAGAAGAACTTCTTCCGCGATGTTGGAAGGATTGACGAATCGCCTATGTGTGGTACAAATTTTTCTATTCCCGATTACATATCTCAGATCAAGGCATCACAGTCTTTTCAGGTAGCTGCGGGCGGTTGCCGCCAGCATTCGCGTATCCGCCCGGCGGCAGCCCTCAACTCTCGCACCACTTGCTCTCGACTGTCCCCCTCACAAAAGAGCGTCGTTACAGGAGCCCCCGCGGGAATTTTCCACCCAATCTGTGGGATATCCATGATCCGCTCCTGCGCAAGTTTTTCTGCGATTGTATTAGTAATTGTGACATCCACATCAGCAAACAGAATTGCTTTTCCAGAAAATCGGTCGTTAGCAGCGTCTGGAGGTGCCACCTTCGCCAATTCACCCCCAAATGCCCGAACATGCGCATCAAATACGCTGATCCCGGTGGTATATTCAACCGTATCAAGCGTTCCCTGAAACCGTGCATTCACCTCGATCACCACAGGACCATCCTCCGTAATCAGGAAGTCCACACCGTTTGAACCGATTAGTTCCAGCTTAAGAACCAGTCGAACCGCAATTTCCCGCATCTCTTCATTGTATTTGCTCAAAAACGGCGTTATGTTTCCGCAGTAAGCAAACTTATCCCGGGTGAGCCATGAAGTCCCGATGAGTTGCTCGTTTACAGCGACTGCGACCGCGCCCCCACGCGTTGAGATCACAGAAACACTCGCAGAAACGCCCTCAAGATACTCCTGGATCAGCACATCAGCCCCGCAAGCCTCCACCACCTCCCTGTTATACGCGAGTCTGTTTTCTATCCCGCCAGCGCCATAAACTGGCTTTACCATGACCGGCCACTCGAAATCATCTGAGATATCGTAGATTTTCGGATGCGGGAATTCAAACGATTCCATCATCCCTCCAAAAAGCTTTTTGTTGCTGATCGATCTCATGACCGCCGCACGGTTGTTCAGCACAGGGTAGCCTTTCGGATCTGCACATTCAAATCCAGTGCCAAGGATGATTGCGTCAAAATCCCAGTTCAGGCGATCCAGATGATCCGTTAGATCTTCGTTGCAGGTTATCTCATCGAATCGTGCGTACCGGTCTGCGCACCGAAGCAGATCAGCGTCCCCAAAGTGATCAAGTGAATACACGGTATATCCCGCACGTTTTCCCGCGCAGACGATGTATCTGGTGCTGTATCCGATGATAAGTAGCCTCAAACTTGCGCAACCTCCCTGGCAGATCTCTCGTGGTGCATGCTTGCTAT
>JAYEGZ010000122.1:0-2895 GCA_034659315.1 Methanobacteriota archaeon | reverse complement strand
TCAAAGACGGAAAGATTCGGTCAGAGTTCCTCTACACGGGTAGCCGCGCCAAACTCTACGAAGCGTCTTACGAGGTTTACAACAACCTCCACAATTTCTACATCGCAAACGGCAGGCTTGATCAGGCATCTCATGTTCACTACCGGAGAGGCGAGGCACACAGAAAACTGAGGTGGGCGAGAGGTGGATGGAAGAACTGGATTGGATGGAAGTACAAAATGAGATCGATCTTCGATTTAGTGATCTTAAATCTTTTTACGGGATATGGCGACCGGGTTAGTCGTCCTATCATCTGGTCTGGCGTTATGATTGGTGCATTTGCCGCGCTCTTCTGGCACTTTGACGGAATCGTCAAAAACGTAAACGTTATCCCCATAAACGGCACCTCTAACGACACAGTGATGTACGTAAACACTACCCAAGTCGCGCCTGACTGGGTAGACTACCTCTATCACAGCATCACAACCTTCACAAGCCTCGGATACTCCAACATCCAGCCCAATCTGGCAGCAGGACACCTGCCTCAGGTGTTGGTGGCAGCAGAGTCAGGCTTGGGCATTCTGATGATGGCACTCATCATCTTTGTTGTCACATATCAGGTCTCACGCTAAGAAAATTTGTAACTACTCAGGGTACCTAAAACCACTATCGGGGGACTTCACTATGCAGGAACTACCCAAGACATGGAACCTACTGCAACCAAACAGAGAATTTGACCGCAGAGTGCGCAGAGTGCGCAGAGGGACGCGGAGGGAAAATAAACGGTTAAATGCTCCGCGTTCCTCTGCGCCCTCCGCGGTTATTTTTCTTGCCAGAAAGTACAGGATCGCTATCGGACGACCAATTAACATACCTGAGTAGTTACGAAAATTTCATAAATATCAACACCCACCCACCAACCTACGCCCAACCACAATTCACTGCGGCGCCCCCTTGAAATACACTTCTTCGTACGGCTGGACGACTCACAAAATCATCTCCTCTGAATGCCATCTGCAGCGATCCGCCGGTTCCACGTCCGACAAGCACCTTCGATGAGATATCTATCTGCATATCTGGGCTCAGGTCCCATATCACGCCATGGTGGTATCAGGGTCTGTAAAATGTGGCGTATCGCCAAACGCAATGTGATCTGCTTGAAATCATGCACGGTCTTTGCTGTAACTACATGTAAATGCCATAACATGCGTTCAGCTACCGCAAACCTCGAATAAATGCACAGGGTTCACCGCATCATCCGCGTAATGCTCTCTCCCGCGTCCCTGATTTCATGAAGCGACAGCACAACATCCGCACCATCACCATCACCGAGCCCGATCTTCAGTTCACCGCCGCCCACCTTGCCGATGACCCAATGCGGCACACCGCGCAGCTCACTGGTGACCGCGTCCGGATCAGGCGTCGCGAGGATCACGCGTCCGTGCGACTCAGAGAAGAGCACCGCGTCAGAACCAAGGCGCCCACCCACCGCGCCGGTAATGTCCGTAAGGTCGATATCCGCCCCGATCTCCTGCGCCATCTCAGAGAGCGCAACTGCAAGCCCTCCGTTTGAGACGTCGTGGGCTGATGTGACCTGTCCGGTGCAGACCACTGCCCTCACCGAATCGATGACTTTCAGCGGGTCTTGTGGTGGCACTGGAACGCTTCCGCCGCCGCAGCCATAAACCTTGTAATACTCGCTTCCGCCAAGCTCATCCCATGTTTCCCCAACCAAGATGACCGTGTCACCCGCCTCTGCAAAACCGGTCTCAGGGATGCGATAACTCCCGTAATCCTCAACAATCCCGACCATTCCGAGACTCGGCGTCGGTGGGATTGCCGTACCAAACTCGTCGCTCTCGTTGTAGAACGAGACGTTGCCACCGACAACCGGAACCTGAAGCGTTCGAGCCATATCCCCGATTCCACGCACCGATTCGGCGAACTGCCGGTATATCGCGGGGTCATCAGGATCTCCGAAATTAAGGCAGTTCACAAGTGCAATCGGCAAAGCGCCCTTGCAGGCAAGGTTCATTGCGTTCTCGAAAGTCGATCCCGCTGCACCATTGTACGGATCGAGCGTGATATGTGCAGGGTTGCAGCCGCACGAGAGTGCAAGCGCAAGCGCAGCCCCCTCGTCGATCCTGAGCACGCCTGCGTCATCCCCCGGCTTGAGCGTGGTTCGTATCTGGACCTCATGATCGTACTGGCGGTAGACCCACTCCTTTGATGCGATATTAGGGGACGCAAGCAGTTTCAGGACCCGGGTCTTTGAATCATCCGTAATCTCCGGGTTTTTCGCCTCCACAGCCCTTTCGCCCTGCGTTTCAGGCTCGCCCTCGAATGCTGGTGCGCCGCCTGATAAGAACGTGATGGGCAGATCCACAACGACCTCGCCCTTGAACTCAACAAGATACTGCCCATCGTCAGTGAATTCACCGATCACGCTTGAATTCAGGTCGTACTTCTCTGCGATCGCAAGCACCGCCCCCGCATTCGACGGATCCACCTCAAGAACCATTCTTTCCTGCGATTCAGCGATCAGGATCTCGTACGGCGTCATCCCGGATCCGCGCAGGGGAACCCGGTCAAGATCAAGATGCAAGCCCAGATCGCCTTTCGCGCCCATCTCTGCGCTTGCTCCGACAAGCCCTGCTGCGCCGAGATCCCGACATGCGAGCACGTATCCTGATTCGATCGCCTCAAGAACCGCCTCTATCACGAGCTTCTCTGTGAACGGGTCACCGATCTGGACACTCGACCGATCCTCAGCCTCCGAGTCTTCTGACAAGTCACGCGATGCGAACGATGCACCCCCAAGCCCATCGCGCCCGGTAGTCGATCCCATCAGGATGAGCACATCGCCAGCCCGCTGCGCTGTTGCGGTGACGATGTTCTTCTCGTGCGCAAGCCCGA
>JAYEGZ010000121.1:0-34491 GCA_034659315.1 Methanobacteriota archaeon | reverse complement strand
ACCCCGCAAATCCGCAAACGTTATTTATCATCACGAGAAAAATATTGGTAGGAGAAATGTATATGGATGGAACTATTCGGGCTAATATCAGTTTGGGATTGCATGTTGCAATCGTATTAAAAAATGACCAAAAAACAGGCAAACTCACAACAGGAGTTGTTCAACGCATACTAACGAATTCTCGGACACACCCATACGGAATTAAAGTTCGTCTTGAAAGTGGTGAAATAGGCAGAGTGAAAGAAATTTTAGCTAAGAAGGTTTAGAGATTTTTCAAAAAAACTCAACTTTTGCAGATTCCCCTTCAAGAGAGAATGACTGCAATTGTTCAACATAATAAACATCTACGTCACTCTTTTGTCTTGGTACCATGTAACCAATGCAACCAAAGCAAACTATAAGCACCACCAGAATGCCGTAAACCTTTTTTGTGCCCCATCTTTATTTCTCCGGTTCACTGTTTTGCCTTTGTCGTGCCCGCACCGACACCCACGAAGATGAGCGCCAGAGCACCGATTCCTGAGATCTGTTCTGCTAGCAACTCGCCTCTCAGATAACACATTGTCCCACCAACAAACAGAACCGTTCCCAGTATCACCAGCAACTCGCTGATCTTTGTTTTCATTTTTATTCACCACACATTATTTGTTGCTTATTTTCCAGATTCCAATGCAGGATAGTATGCCAATCGCCACTTTCATCTTTTTCGCCTCCTTTTCACGCTATCGTCGTTGTGATTCGCTCCTTGCTTAAATATCTGGTCAGGTAGCTTATGAGTGCCAGCAAAAGCACAGCTACGATAAGCATTCCCCCGACCATGACCCCTGAAACAACATAGCCTCCGCTAACCACATTATTATTAGCAAGCGAGAACGCGAGAAATATCGCGGCAAATATCGAGATGTTCAGGATCTGGTTTTCACGCATTCCGAGTAGTAAGTGACCGAACCCCAGGAGACCCACGGCAACAGCTATGAACGCCGGGACAACGAGAACGATATGCAGGAAAACGGCAGGCGATGGTAGCAGGATCGTTGCCGAGAAGACGTTTGCGATCAGAGTTATCAAAGCAGCCGCCAGCAGCGCGATCAGATATGCAGGAATTGTAACGCCAAGTACTTTTCCCGCCCATATCCGCCTCACGCTGAGCGGTGTGCACAGCAACGTTTCTATGATGCCTTCCCTCTTTTCATTGAAAAAAACCTTTCCTGAGAACATATATGCCATGAATATGCCCAGCATCAACACAAAATAGAAAAGCAGGTTATTAAATTGGTCAAACACCAGAGATTTCTCAGCAGTCTTGATAACCGGTGCCGTCATCACACTGAACCACATGGCAAAGAATATGCCCACAAGTATCTGACTTCGGGTCCTTATAATTCCATTCAGCTCTTTCTCTGCAACGATAAATAGTTTATTCAATTGTACCCACTCCTCCGTTTCATAATATCAAGATAAACCGCCTCCAGGGACTTCGTGGCATTTTTCACCTCTTCCACTGCTATGCCGTTTGTTACAAGCATTGCGAGAACCGTCGAAGGGCTTTCATCGTTTAATGTGATGGTTACCCTTCTGTCGTCCCGCTCGCAATCATACACGTGATCCTGCGAATTCAGGAGATCAAGTGTCCGCTCCGCACACCCGGTATCGACGAGAGTTATCTCGAGAACGGGTGTGTCATGCGACCTTCTCAGACCATTTATCGTGTCACAAGCCCTTATCCTCCCGCTTTCCAGTATCGCGGCATTCGAGCAGACCTTTTCGACCTCTGCAAGGTCGTGGGTATTTAAAAATACAGTCATGCCCTCCTCTTCCGAGAGCTTTAGTATCAGGTCCCTGACAATAATCCTTGACTCGGGATCGAGACCTGACGTGGGCTCGTCGAGGAAGAGGATCTCAGGATCGTTAATCATTGCTCTTGCAAGCCCGAGTTTCCGTTTCATGCCTGTCGAGAACCTGCCGGTCTTCTCGTCCCTGCGGTCGGAAAGCCCTGCGAACTTGAGAAGTCCCTCGATCTTCGCAACTCTATCCTGCTCAGGAACTCCGTAAAGCCGTGCGTAGTACCGCAGGTTCTGGTATGCGGATAATCGCTCATATAACCCGTTGTTCTCCAGAAGAACTCCGATCTTGTCACTGATACCGCCATTGTGCGCATCAGGTTCATCTCCGAGGATCAGTGCCCTGCCTGAGGTCGGCTTCAGAAGACCAAGCATGATACGCATCGTTGTTGTCTTACCCGAACCGTTGGGACCGAGATATCCAAATATCTCTCCTTTCCGTACATTGAAACTTATTTCATCGAGTACGGGCGATCCGTTGAAACTCTTTGCAAGGTCATGTATCTCGATTGCGTTCATGTTCATGCAGTACACCTCCTGTGGTTCTGCAGAGCACGCCGCGTATCTGTTTTCGTGCTCAGAGTGTCCACAAGCGATGGCAGTTTTCGCAGCCGGATAATTCTTGCGGGGTTTTTGTTTTTCATCTTTCTCACCTTATTTTGTTCTGACTGGTCGATTAATCGACTTGTCAATACTATGTGTTTGGTTGATGATACTTAAACCTTCCGATTAATCGAAATATTTTATGATAAATGTGAAAACAAATGTCCTATAGCGTGCCTGGAAGCATGTGCTGAAAAGCAATGCGGGGTGAAACACCCGGTGTTCTGCGATGCGCCAGCATCAACGCATTCATGGGCTGCCTGTTTTGCCCCGAAACCAGCCTCAGGAACACGACTGACTCTACAATTCCATGTCCGATAGGCTTAAATAGTATGACAATCCACGATCGTTCTGGTGGCGAAATGAATTTTCCGGATAACTTATTGATGCTACTGTTTTTATCAGCCCTCTTGCTATGCGCGCCAGTGACCGCTACAGAGATGTTTGTCGCTGACCAGTTTACTATTGAGGGTGGGGAGGTTCTGGAGGATGACCTGCTCGTTGCTGGCGACACAATCATGATTAATGGCGATATTTCCGGGGATCTGATAGCTGCTGGCGGAAATATCGAAGTTGCTGGCGGGGTCAATGATGATGTATGGATCACGGGCGGATCATTGATCATAGATGGCAAGATAGGCGACGATCTCAGAGCGGCAGGCGGTGATATTCATCTGCGCGGCTCAGTTACTGATAATGCAATGATTGCGGGTGGCACAATCACAGCAAGCAGTAACAGTGATGTGGGCGGTGACCTCGATGTAGCAGGAGGTTCGATTAAAATCGCAGGACATGTCGGTTCAGACCTTTCATGTGCTGGTGGAAGCGTTGTCATAGGCGGGGCAATCGATGGAAATGCTACCATCTATGCCAATAAAATCCAGATTCTCCAGTCTGCAAGAATCCAGGGAGATCTCGAATACACGAGTGATAAGGAGATCGAAATACCGGCAGGCACTGTGATCGGGGATGTGGTTTACAAGAGATCTGAAAAGAAAGTCGAAGACATCCACTCGAAGACAACATCATCCATCATCTCATTCCTGAGTATTCTGCTCATAGGTCTCTTGATGGTCAGATTCACAGGGAAAACAACCGTCAGGGTATCTGATACCATCGCTACCCAAATCCTGAAGAGTCTTGGATCAGGAGTTCTGTTGTTGATAGCAATTCCATTGATAGCGCTGATTCTGATGCTGACCGTGATCGGTCTCCCGCTTGGACTTATTGTTTTGTTTGTATATATCATAATATTATACATATCCAAGATATTTGTCGGACTGGCGATTGGCAGACGCATCACGACGTATGCAAAACAGGAGATTTCGTCGCCATACTGGCATCTGGTTGTCGGACTGATTGTCATCGCTTTTGCAACCAGGATTCCGCTGTTAGGATTTTTGATCAGTCTGATCGTGATACTCGCGGGACTCGGGGCGCTGGTTATGACATGGAAATCTATATCTGATGAATAAAAGTATGTGAGCCCCACATAACGCATACGCCCAACGTCTCTGGCGCAAGGGCATGCAACCGTTGCCCGTTCGGGGGTTCACCATCGCCTCACCCTCATGATACAGATAACTGCAAAGAGAGATGTGGCTGCGAGTATTGCTCCAAAACCCGGGAAGTTTACATCTACACCCAGGGTTGATGTCGGTGTTGGCGCCGCAAATGCAGTGGTACGGACCCACATTTTAAATGGATGATCTTGCTCAACCTTTTTTTGTGTTATCCGGCTATTATCCTATTTTTTTTCGTAACTACTCACCCACACAGATTAGAAAGGAATTGCTCACAAGCAAGACGAGGTTGATATGACCGAAAACCAGAATGTCGAATGGGGAGAGGACTGGCGGGATGAATATATCAAATGGATATGCGGTTTTGCTAATGCACATGGAAGAAAACTCATCATCGGCGTAAATGATGAAGGGATTGCAACAGGTATTCCCAATGTGCATAAACTATTAAAAGATATTTCAAATAAAATATTTAATATTCTTGAAGTTATTGTAGATGTGAATTTAAAAATAGACAATGATATTATGTATTTGGAAATTGTGGTGAAGCCATATCCTTATCCGGTCAGCTATAATGGTCAATACCATTATCGCAGTGGCAGCACCAAACAGGAGTTGAAAGGCGCAGCACTCGATAAATTTCCGTTGCAAAAGCAAGGAAAACGCTGGTATGGTGTTCCAGTACCAAACATTTCGATTAAAGATCTGGATAATGGAAGAGCTGAACCGTTCAATGTTAAGCCATGAAACATGGAGTTATTAAAATATAACACACCATTCACAGTCTGCAAGCGCAGTGGCACAGTTATCCGGACATGGTAATGATTCCCTGGTTGGAGACTGCTGTTTTTCCAATAGGTTTACAAACACGAGCACCCCAAGTCAATAATGTGAAACAGATATCCAAATATCTCCCTCTCATCGGCATGGCAGGATTCATCGTCATCGTGCAGGTGCTTGCACTGACGATGGCAAGTCCGATGGAAGCTGAAGGGATGCAAGCATTCGAAAACCCGGCATCGGTCTGGAATCCCGTGTATTATATCCTACTTATATTAGCGTTCACAGTCTTCATTCTCTTCGTGATCAAGACTGATAAAAAATACATCCTCCACGCGATACTGCTGTTTGCAGTAGCAGCAACCATGTATTACGTCTTTGTCATATTCATAGGCAATGTACCCGCAATACTCCTGACAACGGCGATCACTGTACTCTTGTACAAGTTTCCTGAGTGGTATGTGGTTGATATTACCGGAATCCTTGTCGGCGCGGGCGCAAGCGCAATCATCGGGATATCGCTTGAGATTCTCCCCACACTCATCCTGCTGATCCTTCTCACAATATACGACATCATCTCGGTTTACAAGACAAAACACATGATCACGCTCGCCGAGGGTGTGATGGATCTGCACGCACCGATCCTCTTTGTGGTTCCAAAGCGGCGGGATTACTCCTTCGTGAAACAGGACTTTGCGGCTGAGGCGGGTGACGGAGAACGCGGCGCATACTTTATGGGACTTGGCGATGCGGTGATGCCCACGATCCTTGTGGTATCAGCCAGTGTATTTCTCCCTGCCGGATGCATGGCGGTGCAGTTGCCACTGCTCGGAGGAATCGCGCTTCCCGTAGTTCTTGCGGCAATCGGGACGCTTATTGGATACACCGTGCTGATGATCGTTGTGATGGGTGGAAAGCCACAGGCCGGGCTGCCTTTTTTGAATACGGGCGCGATCCTCGGATATGTGGCTGGATGCGTCGTTGCAGGTATTCCAATATTACCGGTTGCTCTTACCGCTTGTGTATGATCTATTTAACCCCTGGGACTGGTCTGTTCTGATTTTATGTACACATATATTTAGCTAAGGTTGAAAACCACGAGATTTCACAAGATTGCACGAGATTGGCAAGCGATATGTTTGCATTTTATAACCTGCTGCCTCATACGCTCTCGTGGAAATTGGTGTAATCTTGTGGTTAGCTAAACATGTACCCCATGGTTAAAGTATAACCCGGCAATGCAGGCTATCGATGCTGTTTATCCCCTACCCTACACGCTCCTCGCCAAATTCCTTTGTCCGGATTCGGACGTCTGACAGAGCTGGCTTTGCGTTTCTTGCAAGCGCCATCAACTCGTCCCGCGTAAACGACCGCGGAGATGGCTTCTTCCATGCGTGCTCCGGTATACCCTGCTGAAGGATGTATCGCACATCACCAGCAAACTCTCTAACCTGCGTGGCGATCGATTGTATCTCATGGGGTGACCCAACAAGATCGGGGAATACCGTCGTTCGTACCTCAAAGTCGATCTCGTTTCCCCTGCACAAGTCACAGAGCCTCAACGAATCCACGACATGGTCTGCCGCATCGATGCCGCAGATATGCAGGTATGCATCCCGTTTCAGTGGAGCCTTCACGTCCATGCATATCATGTCAACGAGATGCGCATCGATCATCTGCCTGATCCGCTCGGTATAGTACCCATTCGTTTCAACGCCTGTCAACAACCCCTGTTTGTGAGTGAACTCCGCGAGATGCCGGAGCGCATCTAATTGATGAAACGGCTCGCCTCCGGTGAAAACGACACCACTTATAAGGAGGGAGTTCTTTTTGATCTCTGATTTAATCTCTCCAACATCAGCCGGTTCTGCAGTCAGTTTCCGCATCTCGAGGAGCGCGTGGTTCTGGCAGTACGGGCAGCGAAACGGGCAGCCCATCAGGAAAACCACGGTCACGGCTCGCCCGTACCAGTCGACCGTCGATAGCGGGATGATATTTTTTGCCATAATCACTGATTCCTCTGTGTTTTGTAGGGATATCTAATCTGTTTGCCACATGCATAACACGTGATGACGACACGAGCGTAATTAAGCCGTACCCGGCACGTTCTGCCCGGAACAAGATACTTTCCGCAATGCTTGCACATCCTGCGTTTCAGATGCGAGGGGATTCGCACCCGGTGCCGCATCCCGATCTGTTTTGCCAGATATATATAACGGTCGCTTAATTCAGGGCGCGTTTCCGATATCACATCCGCAAGCTCAAACAGTCGCTGTATCTGCTGCTGTGCAATAGCCCTGATCAGTTTCTTACGGTTCTTTCGTGCCATCGATGATAATTTATGCGTGCAACAGTGCTTATTAACATGTCCTTCCACACGTTCACCCGGGCAGCCGTTTACTGCCGTCTGACCGTGACACCTTATCTGCCGATTGATCAAAAAATCCGGCATACAGCAGCCCTATCAAATTTAAAAACGGGTAATCTTATAAATAATGGACGCACAGATGAACACATGAGCGCACTCGAAAAAACGTTTGGAAGGACGGCACAGATGATCGTTCTTGAGAATCTGATGAAGAACCGGGGCACATTCACGTACCTCTCGGGCATCGCGGAGGAGACCGGACTCTCCCATTCGAGTGTTTCAAGAGTCATCGAACCGCTGCTCGCAATCGGGATCATCGACGAAAAGAAGGTTGGAAAACAGATTCGCACGTTTACGCTGAATGGTGAAAATCCGGTAACTGAGTTGGTGCTCAATTTCTATGACGATCTGTCTAAATTGCTCCCGGATTAATAGACTTCTTATTTTCCTGCAGCTATAGATTGATTTTAGGCATAGCCGCAAGCTTGGATCACCCGATTTTGGAAACTGCCGGGTCTCCACGATGTTTTGTCCAACCCTGAGTATCCATACCTTGATATGCCATGTACATGCAGAGACAATCAATGGCAGCAAGTAATACAACACTCACAGAGCGGCAGATGCAGGTACTGAGACTGCGGAACGATGGCTGCTCTCAGGAAGGGATCGCTGCCAAACTGGGCACGACGAAACAGAACATCTCTGCCATCGAAAAAACGGCACGCAAGAATATCGAGCAGGCTGAAAACACCCTGGAATTTGTCAAGATGCTTGTCGCACCGGTCTGGTTCAAAGTTGTGGAGGGCACCGGTCTTGATGATTTGGTCGGGATGGTCTATTCAAAAGCTGATGCATCGGATGCGGATATGCATGTACGTTATGATGGCGTCGCACTCGCATCAAGAATCCGGGAACTTACCGGGCGCAGGATACGGCACAGGGTGGTGGTGGTCGATTTCGAGATCGCGATAACCGGCAATGGCGATATACTGGTGCGATAGTACGCCCAAAAACCACTATAGTCAAATGTCAGGGGGTTTTCCGGTTTTGGCGACACCCGGGTTACCCACACCGGCCCCCCATGTCCCGAACCGAAAAACCCGGGCTCACATCTTTGCAACAAGATCTCTGCGAGTGATGAATCCAACAAGATCCTCTTCGAGATTGAGCACAGGGACTCCGCCGTAGCCAAACTTAAGTGCAATATCCGCAACCGCCGATATGGGGGAGTTTGTGTACACGGTTTTGACGCCGCGACTCATAACATCCTCTGTCAGCAGGTTCTTGACGCGGCTATCTTGCTGGTTTGCAGGAACCATGTCGCGGATCGCCCGCATCGCCTTTGCTATATCCTTCTCGGTGATGATCCCTGCCACCTGATACTCGTCAACCACCGGAAGCCGCCCGATATCCCGGTCCATCATTATCCTTCGCACATGAACAACACGGTCGCCCGGTGCGGCAGTGATCGGCGTTTTCATGAATTCAGCAGCAAACCCCTCCATACCACAGGTCTTCAAGATCTCTTCAGGCGTGACCCAGCCAATAATATCATCACCATCCATTACACAAAGTATGCCATGTTGTTGCTGTAAAATTGATATGGCATCGTTCACACCCATCTCAGGCGGAACTGTGGAATACTCATCGCCGACCGCTGTTGCGACATGCAACGATGATGCTGGCATTCCCGGTTTTCTGCTCGTGCCAAGTGCGCGTGCAATGTTTCGCATAGTTAACACACCCATAAGTTCGCCCCTGTTTGTGACCAGTAACCGTCTGGTTTCGTGCTTGCTCATAAGGTCCATTGCATGAGACAAATTCTCCGACTTCTCTATGCGCACTGGCTTTACCATAATTTCAGATACATTCATAATTATTCTCCAAGCATAATGATCCCTCGGAGTATACTCTCCTGATCCAGGATCCCAACAACATCAGATTCAGCATCAAGAACGATGATGCTGTTAATAAGTTCATCGACCATTGTCCGCGCCGCATCGGTTACAAGACCATCCTCCGGAATCGTTATCAGTGGCGTGGACATAATGTCCTCCGCAACGACCGGAACTTCAAGAAACTTCTTGTCTCTGCCACGTGGGTCAGACGCACACCCAAACGCCAGATTGGAATTTGTGATCATGCCGATCGGCTTTCCACCGTATTCAAGAACGACGACCCGGTCCACATCCTCGGCATCCATCGTATTTATGACGTGCCCAACCGAATGCTGGCGATGCACGACTGCAATAAAATCAGACATGATGTCACACGCACGTAGATCTGCTGAATGCTTTGAGATGTACAGGATCATGTCCCACTTGGTGATGATCCCGTGTAGATCCTCATCGCGGACGACAAGCCCGCCAATATCGTTCTCAAGCAGCAGTTCACATGCTTGTGGCAGTGTGGCATCCGGATATATGCCGATCAAAGACTTTGTCATGACCAACTGGACTGGAATCTGGTCTATCGGGCGCCTACGCCACTGCGGCTCTGCCTGATTAAGCCTGCATGTGATATCGGCTTTGGTGAGCATGCCGACAGGCTCGTCATGCATCAGCACCAGCAACCTGCTGATCTTGTGGCGAAGCATCAGGTTACGTGCCCGCGAAAGTGGCTCCCCCGGTGTAACCGCGTACACCTGAGTGCTCATTATATCCCTAACCCTCATCTCTGTCATGTTGTTATTACGTCATTTCATTGTCTATTGCTTCAGTGTAGCTAACGCCCGGACAATGTCTCTTTCAGTTACTATTCCTGTGAGAACACCTTGATCGATGATCGGAATCGAACCCACATTATTTGTATCCATCATACCAGCAACCTCGCCAAGATCGTGATCCGATGTCGCCCAGATAACATCCCGCGTGATTAACGATTTGACTGGTGTCGTCAGTGTATCCTCTATGCCGTTTGCACCCTTTTTAAGTGCTTCGCCGCTGCCAAGAAAACGCAACATATCAAAAGCGGTGGCAATCCCGAGCAATATCCCATTTTTGACAACCGGGAGCCGTCTAAACTTATTATCGACCATCAGTTTGCCCGCAACCCCGATTTCGACGTCCGGTTCGACGGTGGTCACATTTGTAGACATGTACTCATTTATAGCGACACCAGTCTTGACGTCTGCAATCAGGCGCATGAAATCCTGTTCGGTCACGATCGCAGATACGCGTTTAGCCTCACCGATGATCGGCAGGCACCCGACCGACTTATCATGCATCAGCTTCAGCGCATCGCTGATTGAGGCGTTCGTATCCAGATACGGAACCTCAGTCTTCATGATCGCACGGATCTCCTCGTTGACCGCGGCGAGTAGATTGCCATCAAATCGGTTGGTGACAAGTAAGTGTCTTGGTCCGCCGCACAGAAAATCAACGATGTCCTTGCACACGATGATGCCTTTCAACTGCTGTGTGCCGGCATCCGCTATAGGAATTCTCCGGAATCCATGTTCAAGCATCGTTCTGACCGTAGTCATGATCGGTGTAGTCGGCGGAACTGTCACAACGTCCTCGGTCGCAACCGCCAACACATCACCATAATGCGTTGCAATGTGTGAGTCAAGCCCATTACCGCCCCTATCCAGCGCGCCCCGGACTCCCATTGGTCGGGGTTTGTTTGTCGTCTGCTGCCTTTTCATTTCATCACCATTGGTAAATGTATTCATGCATGTTCAAGGTGCATTTAAAACTTACTACCAACCGGACCCAACCTTGCCGATCAACTCCCTGTAACGTATGGATCATACGCAATGATACTTATGGTGTAAACTCATTTAAAGTTAATGGGTTGACAGTTCCGGGATGTCTGCGTGATTGTGTATGATTAACCGCAGCATCATCAAGTACTCTCGCGCATCCGCGGTTGCCACGCACATGAGAATTATTGCAGGGACTTTTTGGAGGGGTTTTCAAGCCATGACCACCAAAAGTGTTAAAACAGACCCTGCACATAGTATGTGCTACTTACGTCGATGTGCTAACGTAATGTTAGAATGTGGAGATTCGTATCCGATATGTATATGTACAATGATTCGGTTAATGACTGGGGATGAAACACTTGTATAAAGGTTCCCGCGTCGACGTACAGTTCAGGCAAGGTGACTTGTATGCAGAACGATGACCAGAATGGCGATAAAAAACCGCAAGCGCCGTATATCGTTATAGGTAGTGGGAGGATTGGGTCTGCGGTCGCCAGAGAATTGACCAATCGGAATAAGAAAGTCGTGATGATCGACAAGGATGTCAGAAAGGTCGAGACTCTGCGTGAACAGGAGTTTGAAACCGTTGTGGGAGATCTCAGTGACCCCCATCTGCTTGACCCAATCGACATCAAGAGCATAGAATTCGTACTGGTGCTGAGTTCCGATGTTGCGGCAAATAGCAGTGCAATTGCCACTGTGAAGAAGATCTCCAAGGACATTCAGGTGATTGCACGCGCTCCGAGCACTGTTGCAAAGAGCGAGCTTGAAGACGCGGGTGCAGACAGCGTAATCGTGCCGCCGAGGATCGTTGCGGACGCCACGATCCGGATCATCGAGCTTGCCGAGTCTGTCAGAGATGCGTCAAACATTCTTGATATTCTGCGCTCGATTGGCAATAAGAAACTCGCGATTGTAGTACATGATAACCCGGATCCTGATGCCATGTCAAGCGCAGTTGCATTAAAAACAATTGCCGCAAGCGTTGGCGCAGAATCCGAGATTGTGTACCGGGGGGAGATCGGGCATCAGGAGAACAAAGCCTTCGTGAATCTGCTCCATATCGGTATGGACAAGCTCGATGGACACAACGAACACCCGATGAGCGATTTTAAGAAGATTGCGATGGTCGACTGCTCGCTACCGGGCGAGAACAATCTACTTCCCAAAGATGCCGTCGTGGACATCATCATCGACCACCATCCTGTGGATATGAAGAAGATACGTGCGGATCATATAGACATCCGTCCAAACAGCGGGGCTACGGCGACGATTCTGACAAAATATCTACAGGAGATGGGTATTCCAGTCGACAAAGACCTTGCAACCGCGTTGTTGTACGGTATCCGTACAGATACACTTGGATTCAAGCGGAACGCAAATCTTGTTGATCTAACTGCTGCGGCATTCCTGTACCCGCTTGCAGACCACGAGATCCTGAACCGGATCGAAACACCGGCGATCTCGACCGAGACGCTGGAGACGTTCGGGGAAGCCATACGGAACCGGAAGGTCAAGGGCAGCTATCTGGTCACGAATGCGGGCATCATCCGGGACCGGGACGCACTTGCCCAGGCTGCTGACTACCTGCTGAACCTCGAAGGAATCACAACGGTTCTCGTCTACGGAATCGGGGATGATTGCATACACATCTCAGGAAGGAGCCGTGACATCCGGCTGAATCTTGGAGATATCATGCAGAAAGCATTCGCTCCGGCAGGCTCCGCTGGAGGACATGCGACCATGGCTGGCGCTCAGATTCCACTTGGGGTGTTCAGCGACACAAGAGATCGGCAGGCACTGATGCGGATGGCAGAGGAAGTGGTGATGAAGCGATTCTTCGCAACAGTTGGCGTCGAGAACGGTGATGAGTGACGTTTTAATTGACTCCGGAGATTTGCAGGTAAACCGGTGAAGTAATTCACGGCATCCGTCCACATTCGTGATTTTAACACGAATACACACGTTTAAACAAATGTCGCAGGTCCGAACAATCGACCTTAGCGAGCGTTTTTTGGCAGATCAGAGATCGCGGTCTATGTCACGTTCCACCACACCACCTTCCAGACAGATCGTCTGCGTGGGGTACGCAATCTCTACACCCATCTCTTCGAGGAGGTGCATGATTTTGAGGTTAAACTCCTCGCGAACCGCAAGGAACTCATCCCACACCGTCGTCTTTGTGAAGCAGTATATGAAGACATCAAGCGAGTATGCACCAAAATCTGTGAAGTGAACCATGTAGAATGTGTGATCGAAATTGGAGTCTTCTTTTATGATCTGTTTGATCCCCTCAACAACCTCTTCCATCTGTTTCCTGCTCGTTTTGTACGATACGCCGAGATAGAACTTTATTCGGCGTTTTTTCATCCGGGTGAAGTTTATAATGTCGGATCTGATGAAACGGCTGTTTGGAACGGTCACGAGCGCCTGATCAAACCTGCGTATCCGTGTGGACCGGAGCCCCACGTCTTCAACAGTTCCCTCCACTTCCCCGACCTTAATCCAGTCGCCGATGTGAAAAGACCGGTCGGAGAAGACCGTGAGCGATCCGAATATGTTACTTACGGTCTCCTGCGCCGCCAGAGCGAGCGCAAGCCCGCCGACGCCAAGACCAGCCAGAAGCGATGTGATGTCGTACTCAAGGTTATCCATCATGGCAAGGATCGTGATCGTCACCACAACGACCTTGAGGCTCTTTATGAGAAGCGGCGCCAGTTGCTCATCAAGTTTCGTCTCGGTCTTCCGTGTCACCTTATACAGCTGATATGCTAAGACATTGATCAGGTTGAGCAGGAGCAGGAGGACTACGAACGTGAATGCAATCGTGAAAAAGAAATGATGGAACCATGCGATATTCAATATCCCCATCTGATCCGGCAGATGCAGCGAAGCGATGGCAGCATAGATTCCACAGACCATGATCATGTAGCCAAGAGGTGATTTGAATGCGACTACGAGCAGGTCATCAATCTCGGTCTTCGTCTTTTTGGCAAGTTTTGCCAGTTTTTTCTCGAAGATGTAGATGCTGAGTTTTCGCAAAGTCAAGGTGAGAAAGATTATTAGAAAGAAAACGATCAGGTCATCCGGTGAAACAACAAAGGAATATTGATCAAACATGCTCCTGATGTTTTCAAACATTATGGTACCATTTATTGTTGATGGCTTATGAATTTTTCACATGTATCCCAGATTAGCCAGTTCGGGGTTCTGCATCATCGACCGCATCCTGAATCGGAGTGCCCGCGCCTGGATTACTGCTACAACTGCAACCAATCAGCACAGGCAGCAGCCGGAAAATGTTGCCCCCGGGGGGGGGTTGTCATAATTCTATCGCGCCAGCCGCCGCCTGCAGGATCATCAGTGCATCAAGCGAGGTAACATTCCCGTCGCCACTCACGTCCGCATCAGCATTACATCCGCCACCAGCTACGATCTGAAGCGCGATCATGGCATCAGTTGGGGTGATTTCACCGTCGCGGTCAGGGTCGCCTCTGTGTTCGATGATCGTAACCCCCGTACATAATGTCTTTTTATCAGTTTTAAGGCTCCATGATGCATACAAAGTCGCCGATTGCCCTGTTGCCAGCACTGCTCCGGTTGATTCCTGATACTGTGTAACAGAAGTCAGTTGCACATAATCCTGCCAGGGATTATAGCTGCTAATCGTTCCGAAAACCATCGTGTGACCAGCAGTGTCGTTTTGTAGGTCGAATGAACCATAAAACAGACCTTCATCAACTAATTTATCGTTTTTCGAAAGTTGCAGCCACACGGAGTCATTCCAGTACATCTCCTGTGCAGTCAGATAATACCCTTCCTGCAACTGCCACGATTCAGTACTTGGCTCGATAAATACTCTTCCATCGATCTCGGAATACTGGGTTGTGTACTTCAACTGGATCAGATTGGAATCTGTGCCGCGGAAAACCGCATCAACGTATGTGCTGAACACCAGCGCGCCTGTTGCATTATAGTATTTGAACCATCTATCAGCATCAGATTCTCCGGAGTCAACGATTGCATCCTTCACGACCGCACCGTTCTTTGATAGTGATAGCCAGACCTTATTCCCCTCCAGATCAATATCCTTTGGGTCAAGCGAGTAACCTTCCCAGCGCTCCCACACCTCGCCTGTAGGATCTGCACTCGCATACGTCTTTGATCCATCATCAATCAACCGTGTGCCGGTGCTGGAATACTGATTGACATTCCTGAGTTTGACAACGTCTGTCAGTGTTCCCTTAAACACAGCCTCGACTGTGCAATCAACCGATTCAAGACCGTTTCTGTACTCAAACAGATCGCCTGACTCAAGTATGCCTTCTTTGACCATGTCACCGTCTTTTGATAGCTCAAGCCATACTTTATCACCGTAGATATCAAGATGCTTCACTGTAAGCACGTAATCATCCGACAGTCTCCATGGAGCGCCATCCGGATCCGATGTCTTGTAGAAATGAGTCTCATCAACGAGCAGGGCGGTTCCGTTAACATCCGAGTACTGGCTGACGTTCATGAGTTTGACCACGTTTGCCCCGGACCCGTGGAATACATGATCAACCACACCGTTTATGCGGCCTGTGCCAGAGGTGCAGGTGAACGTACTGACAAAATCCTCGTTCAATATCATCTCCTTCATTATCATGCCATTCTTTGATAGTTCAAGCCAGACCTCACCGTCATTAAAACCAATGTCTTTCGACGTAAGCACATATCCATCTGTAAGATCCCATGGGATGCCGGTCGGATCTGCTGATCTAAATAGATGAGATTCGTTGTCAATCAGTATGCTGCCACCTATCTCCGAACGCTGGTAGACCTCCGCAAGTTGAATCGCGTCTGATTCACACCCGTGGAATGCTGCTTTCAGGGTCGCTGTGATGATCTCAGTTTCATCTACGGAATAGCTGTACCGGCAATCCGAATCAATGGGCGCCATGAATTTCTCGGTTAGCATTCTTTCATCGACCACCACGCCGTCTTTCAGTAGGGTGATCCGTGCCTTATTTCCCAGATAGGCAACATCATTTGCTGCGATGGAATAGCCTTCGGACAGATCCCACACCGAACCGATCCGGTAATCATCCAGCGCAAACCCGTAATCGCCCGAAAAAAGACCACCGATCAGAAAAACATCGTTGATCTGCACCATATTGGAGCAGGTTCCACGGAAGACCGCAGAGACGTAACACGAAAATATCAGTACCTCACCCTCTGTGTACGCGTATACTCGATTCTGTAAATTGGGGCTGCCGGTGTCGACTACCTCGCTGTCAATCTCCCCTCCATCTTTATACAGACATAGCCAAACTTTGTTACCCTCAAGATCGATCTGCTTTGCTTCGAGCGCGTATCCTCCACCAAGATTCCATTGTTCGCCCGTCACAAGAGTTTTTATGTCATTGCCACCGGGTTCTGCACACGCGCATCCCACAAACACCAATACAAGCAAACCCATCATCACACAGCTATTATTCATTCCGAATACCTTCTCCATCAAAACCACCTATTAAGTATCGCTCTTTAATCCGCTATAAATTTTGTGCACGGGCTTTCGTGCTCGATTCACCCAGCCACCCCAAATGTCGGACGCGCCCGGGTCCAGTCGCCATCGCTATCAGTATCAAGCCCGTCAGTCCGCCGCTGCCATGACTCACCTTCGGTCGAATCCATGTAAGCGATACTCCGGTCAATTTCCTCGCCATCACGATACAAAAGCACCTGCCCGCCACTGTTATCGAGCTGTATCTCCTTTGTCAAGTAATATCCATGCGCATCGATCATCTTTCCCGCCGGAATCTCGTGCGCGTCACCATCCTCATTCTTAATAACCCAGCCGCCAATATCGACCGACTCATCGCCGTAGTTGTACAGTTCTGTAGTCTCGTTCCCGCGATCACGCCCGATTGGATTTGGCATCAGTTCGTTCACGACGATTCTTGTGGCGACGCCGGGATCCGGGGTGGGTGTTGGATCTGGTGTCGGCGCAGGAACTTGTTCCGGCGCATCATCGACCACATCATCTGGCGCGCCTACATCTACGCCTGCAACTGTCAACAAGAAATCACATTCTACAAAGTTGTCAGACGGATCCCGGCAGGTCACCATGACGCTATGCTGCCCCGCCTGAAGCGGGTTGTCCGGATCAAAGAGGGCGCCTTTCATGTCGTCGTCACCGATGATATGCCCGGAGATCCACCCATGATATGGACCGATCACGGATATGCGCAGCGTCGAAATATCGATCCGTTCATCGAAAGAGACGACAATATCATCGTTTGCACCAATCAGATCGCTGACAATTGTCATTTCAGGAGGGTTTCTATCAGGGATCGAATTTTCCTTTCCGGGAGTACCGATACGCCCGCACATATATCCAAGCGAAGTGTACCAGTTATCGGGGTTTGCACCGTTTTCCAGAGAAATTCTTTCCATGGACTGCCCAACGTCATCGTTCTTCCCGGCAAACCAGTTTCCATCACGGTTCACAACATCAATCCTCTTTGATATTATGGAAAAGCCATTGAAGAGCTGCAATACCTCGCCACTGTTTTTGAGTGTAAGATTTGTGATCTGATCCGGTTTACAGGTCACAGCACCATTACTTGCGATCAGGTAATAGCCGTGCGACGGTATGATTGCGCCATGCTTTAGGGTCACCGCTATACTGTCGTTTACCGCACCAGACCCTTTTGTAATCGTCCAGTTCTCGATGCAGATGGTGCGGTCGAGCGTATTGTAGAGTTCGAGGTACTCATCCCCATCCCACATCACTTCGCTGATCACAATGTCCCATAACATCGGGTCGTGCTGATACAGGGTCTGCGATGTTGGGGCTGGGGGTAGGGACTGGGTGGACGTGGGGGCGGGCGCGGGATTGGTTTCTGCATCAGTTCTTTCGGCGGGTTCTGGCGCCATCATGTGCAAAGCCGCGCGGGTGAGATCTGAATCGCTGATTTCAACCGTAAGATCAAGTAAACACTTTTTGGTATGTGGCAGCGTGCGTTTCTGAGCTGCATTCACCGCAGATTGCATTGAAGATGTTTTTATCCAGAACGAGACGTATTTTTTGGTACCGGGATGTGCAAACACCTCGAGATCATACGTTCCTGGTGATATTAGGTCTGTAGCCCCGCACGTCCGGTTTCCGATCTTTGCGATGATCGTGGTGTGCCGGGGCGCGTGATCCCCGTTTATGCTCAGATTCCCATAAAAGCGGTAGGAGTTGATCTCTGTATCAGATTTATGATTGAGATGGTTTGCAAGCGCAATAATCACGATTGCTACTATTATCACTGAGCCGATCACGATGCCGATTCTTCGCATGTTGCGTGCAACCATGCGTATTGGTCGGGTATCTATCACTTATATGTTACGGAAAAGCAAAGGATCTGAATCATTTATGTGTATTTGCCAGACTAAGGAACCATGATATTCTAAAGCGTGACAGTCTCCATATCCCTGCCAATCGCAACGTCGCAGCCACCACAGTACTTACGCACGATTTTCACCATTTCCTCCTCAAATCCCATTGTGTGTGGGTAGAGGTGCGTGAGAATGATCCTGCCCACCGATACTGACCCAAACATCTCGCCAAACGCCTGCGGTGTTGTGTGATTGGTCACGTCAGGTACAAAATCCGGAAACGAGCACTCGTGAATCAGGATATCTGCACCATCGCAGAGCCTCTTTATGCTTTCGCACGGCTCGGTGTCTCCGGTGTATACTGCCCGCACCTGCCCGCGCTCATCAGCGATACCGTAGCCAAGCGACGGCAGCGCGTGTATAGTCTCTGCGCAGACGATCTCGAACTTTCCGATCGAAACACGATCATTATCCGCAAGCTCTGTGACATTGATCCGCACCCGGTTTTTCATGTAGGGATACGCATCAAAAACCCTCGCAAGCCACTCATTGGTTCCGGAAGGTCCATATATCGTAAGATCGTAGCTTTCGCAGAGCCATTTCGCTTTGATAAGACTCATGACATCCGCGACGTGGTCAAGGTGCAGGTGCGTGAGGAATACCTGATTGATCGCAGTGCAGTCGGTAAAGCCGGTAAGGCGCGGGAGAACTCCGCTTCCGCAGTCGAACAATACTGAAAATTCAGGAGATGCCAGATCGCCAAGCTCAACGAGCACGCCTGACTGCACCCGGTGTGGCTGCGGGATGGCAACTCCGGTTCCGATCAATGTTATCCTGATGGGCATGGTTGGTGACTACTTACGGGCAGGCGGCTTAATCTTAACCACCCCCTGAAAAGGATTATAACATGCCTGCACAGATTTAGAGATATGTTCACCATCCTCACAGGTGCCCAGTTTGGAGATGAGGGCAAAGGAAAGATCATAGATGTATTGAGCAGTGATTATGACACCGTTGTCCGATTTCAGGGCGGAAATAATGCAGGACACACAGTAATCGTCGGAGACGACACTTACAAACTCCATCTACTCCCGTCAGGCGTCCTGACAGGCGCCCGCCTCCTGATTGGTCCGGGCGTGGTTGTCGATCCGGGAGTTCTTATCGGCGAGATCAAGATGCTTGCGGATATGGGCATAAAAATAACGCCCGAAAAACTTGGGATTGATGCAAAGACGAGCATCATCATGCCATACCACATCGAGATGGACAAGCTACGGGAACAAAAACGAGAGAAGAAGATCGGGACAACCGCCCGCGGCATCGGATTTGCGTATATCGATAAAATATCAAGAGATGAGGTGCGGCTGGCAGATCTTGCCGACAAAAACGCGTTTTTAGAGATCATGGACGAACTTGCGCCGCAGAGGGAGCGCGCAATCGTCGATCTCGGAGGCGATCCCGGCGTGGTGCGTGCGGGAATTCCGGGTTATACAGGATACGGCGCCACGCTCAAGCCATACATCACTGATGTTTCTTATGAACTGAACCGTGCGCTCGATTCTGGCGGGAACGTGCTTGCGGAGGGCGCGCAGGGCGCGCATCTCGATATTATCCACGGCACCCAGAAGTATGTAACATCGTCAAGCACTACCGCCGGCGGCGCATGTACCTACCTTGGCATAGGTCCGACGATGGTGGATCAGGTAGTCGGCGTGGTCAAGGCATACATCACGCGGGTTGGCGAGGGTCCGCTGCCGACTGAACAGGCAGGCGAGATCGGAGACCGGCTCAGGGATGTGGGTGGTGAATTTGGCACCACCACAGGGCGACCCCGGCGGTGCGGCTGGTTTGACGCCCCACTTGCACGAAAATCTGTGTATCTAAACGCTTACACGAGCATCGCACTGACAAAACTGGATGTTCTGACCGGACTTGATCCGATCAGGGTCTGCACCGGATATGAACTGGATAGCGAGCGCATAGACTATCCACCCGAGCTTTCGTCCGATCTCGAGCGCTGCATCCCTGTGTATGAAGAGGTGGAAGGATGGGATCAGGATATCTCGGTTGCAAGGGTGTTCTCAGATCTGCCGAATGCTGCGCAGGATTACGTGCGTAAAATGGAGGAGATCCTCAAAGTCGATGTTAAGATGGTCTCAAATGGTCCGAAACGTAACCAGATACTCATTCGCTAAACGCGTAAGTACAACCGTCCGCCATCAGCCCATTTCCATCCTCCGACTTGGGAATGGCTTTTGGTGGATTTTCCTGTAAAGGTGTGGGAGCTGGAGATGGGAGGATATGTTCCGGATGCCTTAAATTTTTAGATGATCTTGTTCACAAGTATGTTTTTTGAACAAAGTGTACATCTTTGAGTGAACTAATGAAAGTTCATTGTTCCGTGTTTAACCCGGTTAACACTATGTTTAGCTAAAATTAACTACATGCCGAGTAATCCACCTGACCTATTGTAGGATAGCTTGCATAACTGTTCACAGTATCTGTCGAAATGTGTCTGATACGAAAGATTAACAAACCAGTAAACCGGATCATTGACCGAGTTCCGGATGTGAACAAAGCACATCACTGTACCTATCCTGAATAAATTGTAGTTATGCCATGAATCTCTACAAAACCTTTATATATCGAGCATTACACATTCACATATATGACGATCCGCACAATACGTGCACAAAAGCATGGTGGATCGCAGTTTATACAGCACCAGGCATCTGAGGGGATGGACGGTGAACATCATTTGAGGAAAAGATATGAGATCCCGGCTCGACATCACGACCGACAACGACTGTCGGCACACAATCCGGTCAGGTGGAGCTGGCTGGAAGGACGTGTTGATCAGTTTCATCAATTCGGTCCCGGCACCCGCCCAAGAGTCCGGGGACTCAACCCACGCAAGGTCCCGGTTAATACTCACGACAGATGATGGCGAAGACATCATCATAGAATCGGAAGCCGCCAATTGGGCGGAAGTCATCATCCGGTTCGTCGAGAACTTCTCAACCGGGACCAGAACCCCCACTACAGAGTCAAGGGCAGCAGTGACATGCCTGATACCGGATGCGCCGATTCCGGAGTCGTTATCTGTTCGTGAGCGCCTCGAACTCTTCTTAAAGTATGAGTATCCACAGGTTTGGTTTACATCCACCGACATAAAGAACCATTACGAGCGCGTCTATGACCCGATCAAACAGAGCACGGTCTCAACATACCTTGCCAGGATGTGCGCCCGGGGCGTTCTTGAGCGGCGTGGCAACCGGGTACAGCGAGAATATAGGGTGTATGAAACCGCAACAATCCCGGAGCATGTTCTTCCGATTGCGCAGAACGTTAACTAAGGAACTATCCCATAATAACTCCGGTCTGGTTTAACTTCCTTGCGCGTGTTTAGCTAACTACAAGAGTACACAGATTTCCAGGAGAAAGTATCGGTGGCATGATATAAAACACAAACATATCACCAATATCTTGAAAGTACTATCCATCTTCTCGTGTCAATCTCGTGGTTTTTTACGCAAAAAAGTTATTAAACCACGAACTCGCACGTTGGGGGAATGACACTGATCACAACATGTTATTTTACGGCAAGCCCCAAAACCATCTTACAGTACCTCCGGATGCACTGCCCAACCACATGAATCACCAATCATCATAGCCGGATCCATCCGATCTCGACATACTCAACCTCACCATTGGCATATCCAAAAACCATCCGTTTCCTGACGCTATTTGCGATGCGCACCGCACGCGACAGTTCGGGCAGCGCAAATATGTAATCTGGCATGACCGCGTGTACGAGGTATTCCGAGTGTGTGTCTGACTTAAACTGTTTATACACGCGAAAATGGGTTCCGAACTTAAATCCGGTCTTTGCGACAAGCCCGTTATCTCTGAGATGCGCATACACCTGATACTTTAGCATGTATCCGGGTTCGACACCGGCCGCGTACTCGTTGAACTTGCCTGCGTCTGAGTCTGCAATGTCCTTGTGCTCGATCCTGATCCATCGCTTGCCAAGCAGGTAGCCGGATTCGACAAGCGATAGCTGAAGCCGGGACTCATCAAGTTTTCGCCCAAAGAAATAGCTGCTATGCAGAAAATCAGACATCTCCTGATCCCAGACAATCGTCCGATCGTTAACCAGACCTGCAATCATCGGGACTTCGACTTCTCCCGGTTTGATCGGGGTTTTGCCAACCATGGCTATTTTCTTAATCTCGTAGAACGTTATGTCGCTTTCTTCATCCACTATCGCCAGTATCAATCGTTTCCTTGCATTTACTGCTTTGTTCAGCTCATGAATCAGGCTTTTCAGTGGGAGATGTGCTCGTTCGGAGATCACATAGATAAATATGTGTGCCGGGACTTCTCCCGGGTGTCCACCCCGCGGATACACTCGAAAACCGATCGGATTCATCTTTGTATAGTAACCACGCTCACGCAGATCCTTAAACACAATATATCGCAGTTCAAAATCCTCGGAACGCCCGGATGCGATCTCAAAGAATGTTTTGAAATCAACAGACACTCCGTTCGAGAAAATCTCTATCTTCTCGCGGTACAGCAGGTACGCGCCCTCGATGAGCGATAATTCAAGCACCCCATCTTTCTTTCGCCCGTAGAAACCGCGGTCATACAGTTCGCTGACTGCGTCGCTACCCGCGGTGATCATATCTCCATGTAGTTCGCATTTCATCTGTCGGTCCATATCAATCATTGAGCTCATTGGTCATGTCCACATTGGTCATATCCGCTTTGTTCACGTAATCTTTATATTGTTATCCATACTCTAAACCATTAGTCATGGGCTCGTGGTCTAGTCGGTTATGACATCGCCTTCACACGGCGGGGATCCTGCGTTCGAATCGCAGCGAGCCCATCCCTACCAACCATGCCAGACGCGCGAGCTTGCACGCGCAAAAATGTGTGCATGGATGATGGCAGTTTTTCCGGGGGTTTCAGGCGGATTAAATAGCCTCGCAAATCCGCCCAACAATCACCAACATGTTTATAACTAATGTATTGCATAGAAATTATTGGTTTAAGGGAGTTATACAATGATGCGGAAGAAAACTGGAATCGCAGGATTCGATGAATTAATCCAAGGGGGACTGATCGAGAACAGGGTGTATCTGGTAAGTGGTCCACCAGGCAGTGGTAAAACCACGCTTGGGACGCAGTTTCTGACTTATGGGGCAACAGTTGGGGAACTCGGGTTGTACGTGACACTCTCTGAAAGCCCGCAGAATATTGTCAGCGACATGTCAAATTATGCCCTGAATGTGTCGACATTGATCAAACTAAAGAAACTATTCTTCTTAGACCTTGGTCCGACGCTTGAGTATGGCTATGGTGAGGAACTGCACAGCGTGATCACCACCAGCTATGACGAGATGTCAGAGCCAGCGCCAGAGACCGAGCCACCTTCACCATACATCGTGTACAAGGAGATCAACAACTTTGTGAAGCAGTACCAGATCAAGAGAGTGACGATCGATTCGGTGTCTGCGATACGATTTACGACAAGTGAGCGTTCACAGGAGGAGAAGGAACTTGGCAGATTCATGCGGAACCTGAGGAAACTTGGTTGCACAACGATCCTTCTGTCAGAACTGACTGATCCAAACACATACAGCACCGAACAGTTCGCTGCAAGCGGTGTCATCTTCATGCACAATTTCATGCGTGATGACGCTATGACCCGTGCGATACAGGTCATTAAGATGCGCGGTACCGAGCATGATTGTGACATGCGGAGGATCAGGTTCAACAAGCAGGGGATCGAGGTTCTGGATCGCATAAAGTGATTGACCATGCACTTCAAAAAGAAAAAAGATCTCAAACCCATGAGTGAATCTCTGCGGACCGAACTCCTTGAGGCGATGTACAAACTTGGTTCTGAGGTCGGGTATTACCACCATTCCGAGATTGGCTGGGTTGCTGAAGCGTATAACAAACAGATCGCACGTGCCACAGGATATGGCATCGAAGATCTGCTTAAACAGCGGTACCTCATGGGCAAAGTAGACGGCGCGAATCATAAAAAACACGAAACGGACACTTCTACAATAGCTGAAGTTCCGGAGACGGCACAGATATTAAAGGTAGAACGGCCGCCTCCTGCATATCGTATGGTTGCCCTGCCGGAAGCAACAGGTGCGCCAAAAAGCATCGAACAACCGAAGATGATTGATAGACCAAAGGCATTGAACGGTTTTGCCCCGGTCAGTCCTAAATAGGCGAGGTTAAAGATTATGTGCGAACTTACAGTGATGAAACCAGACAGAACAATTCTTGCAGAAGATGTGGTGTATATCAAGGTGGACGCAGGTTCTATCGAACTGCGAAGCATTCTTGGTGATGTTACGGCTGTACATGGAACAATCGCCGAGATTGATATAACGAATGAAGTAGCAATAATACAGATAAAGGAATGATGGTATGTCGGTAAAAGTAGTAGTTAATGGGTATGGCACGATTGGAAAGCGTGTGGCAGATGCCGTCGAGGCTCAGCCGGATATGGAGATTGCAGGTGTTGCAAAGACACGTCCTAACTTTGAGGCGCGGATGGCGCTTGACAAAGGATTTCCACTCTATGTGCTTGCTGGCAGGGAATCTGATTTCAAGAGTGCGGGCATGGAGATCAGCGGTACCGTCGATGATATGCTCAGAGCGGGGGACGTTGTTGTGGACTGCACCCCGGGCAAGATCGGTGCCGGGAATAAGTCCGTATACGATGCCGCGGGCATAAAAGCGATCTGGCAGGGCGGTGAAGACCACGAACTCGCCGGAATCTCGTTTAATGCACACTCGAATTATGATGCAGCGTTCGGATGCGATTATGCAAGAGTCGTCTCCTGCAACACAACCGGGCTTTCCAGAGTCATCTCTGCGCTCGATGCGGCTTATGGTGTCGAAAAGGTGCGCGCAACACTATGCAGGCGGTCGGCTGACCCCGGAGACGTTAAGACAGGTCCGATCAACGCAATCATACCCGAACTGAAGATGCCGTCTCACCATGGACCTGATGTAGCTACGGTGATGCCGCACATCAACATTGATACCGTTGCAATCAAGGTTCCAACGACGCTTATGCATCTGCACATCCTGAACATGGTGCTGAAACAGGATTGCACAACACGCGATGTGATTGATGTACTGGGCGAGAACTCAAGGATCCGGTTTGTCGGAGAGGGTATCACCTCTACCGCCGAGATCATGGAACTGGCACGCGATATGAATCGTCCGAGAAGCGACATGTGGGAGAACTGCGTGTGGGATGCCTCGATCAATGTTTCGGATCGGGAATTGTATCTGTTCCAGGCAATACACCAGGAATCTGACGTAATCCCTGAAAACGTCGATTGTATTAGGTCGATGACAGAGACCGAGCAAGACTTCGCAAAGTCGATCAGGAAGACGAATAAGGCGATGGGATTTTAGGGAACTTCCACAAGCGTATGTGTTTAGCTGAGCGAAAAAACCACGAGATTTCACGGAATTGGCACAAGAATGTGGCGGTACCTACAAAATATTGGTGATATGTCTGCATTTCATATCCTGCCGCCTCTTATTTTCTCGTAGAAATCTGTGTAATCTTATGGTTGGCTAAACACACACCCACAAGCAAAATCATTAACTCCTTATAAGCACAATCCTGATTGGATGAAAATCGTAACCATCGGTGCCGGTGAGGTCGGACACTCGATCGCGAAGGCGCTGTACGCAAATAACGACATTATTCTCATCGATAAACGAGAGGAAGCTTGCGAACGAGCGAATGATCTGGACGTGCAAGTCCTTCAGGGGAATGGTGCGGATATTAATATCTTGAAGCGTGCTTTTCCGGCGGATCTCGTGGTTGCGGTCACAGGCAACGACGAGATTAATATCGTTGCATGCATTGCGGCAAAACTACTGTCAAAAAAAGTCGCAAGGAAATGCATGACGATTGCCCGAGTCTCAAGCCCGGATTATATCAACAAGCCGATCACCAATCGGGAGCAGATCGGAATCGATTATATGATCTGCCCTGAACTGACACTTGCATCAGTGGTTACTGAGATCATATCGATACCGTCTGCGGTTAGCATGGATGCGTTCGCCGAAGGCAAAGTCGAGATGATCGAGTTCAAGGTGGGACCTGATACGGCACTTGACGAGATACCACTTGCTGATGCCAGGATTCCTGATTGCTGCGTTATCAGTGCGTTGATCCGGGGCGATGATGTGATCATCCCGCATGGTGACGATGTCATGCGCGAAGGTGACCATGTGATTGTAATCGGCAAACCAGAGTCGATAGAGGAGATTGGAGAGTTGTTTGGTGACACGCCGAGCCAGCACAACAAGGTCATGATAATCGGCGCAGGCACCGTTGGGTTCTACATCGCAAAACTGCTCGCAAAACATGGCGACACCGACCTCAAGATCATCGAGGCGGATGCGGAGCGGTGCGTAGAGATCGCTGACATGCTACCTGGCGTACTTGTGTTGCACGGTGACGGCACCGACGAGATGATGCTAAAGTCTGAGGGTGTTGCTGAGATGGATGCGGTCATTGCAGCAACCGATAGCGATGAAAGAAATCTGCTCTGTCTGCTGCTCGCAAAGCAACTTGGCACCCGGAAGATCATCGCCAAGGTCGATCGGTCGGAGTATATGGAGTTGTTTGAGCGAGTTGGCATCGACGCGGCGCTGTCTCCAAAATATGCAACCATCAACAGCGTCCTGCGCGTCACCGCGGGCGCAGGGGTCGAATCGCTCGCCGCTATTGAGGAAAAGCAAGCCGAGCTGGTTGAACTGGTCGCATCGCCCGGTGCAAAGATAACAAAGAAGACACTTGGTCGGATCAAATTTCCGAAAGGCGCCATCATCGGCATGATCGTGCGCAGGAACGAGGTGATCGTACCGCGGGGCACGCACCAGATCCAGGCAGGCGACCGGGTGGTAATCTTCGCGCTGGCGCCGGCACTGGCAAAGGTGAAGAAGCTGTTTGTATAATCGTTTATCCCTGCAACGCGTACTCAACCATCGACTCAAAGACCTTACGCCCGTCATTTGAACCAAGTATCGATTCGGATGCACGCTCAGGATGCGGCATCATCCCGAGAACGTTTCCAGCCTCATTGACGACTCCCGCGATGTTCTCGACCGAGCCATTCGGATTTGCGGCAGGAACTGCCTTGCCACCTGAATCGACGTACCGAAACGCGACCCTCTGATGCAAGTTAAGATCGCTTAATGTACTGTCGTCTACGAAGAAATTCCCTTCCTTGTGCGCAATCGGTATTCGCACGACTTCGCCTTTCTTGAATTTTGATGTGAACGCGGTGTCTGTGTTTTCGACACGTAGGTCTACCCCTTTGCAGCAGAATTTCGGGTAAATGTTCGTGCGAAGCGCGCCTGGGAGAAGCCCCGACTCGGCAAGGATCTGAAATCCATTGCATATCCCGATCACGGGTTTTCCATCATCCGCAAGCTCTTTGACAGATTCCATGATCGGTGTACTTGCCGCAATCGAACCTGCACGCAGGTAATCGCCATAAGAAAATCCTCCAGGGATTACGACCCCATCATACCCCTCAATTGAGTCTTTGTACCATACCAGATCAGTAGGAACGTTGAGAACATCGCTTAAGATATGATGTACATCCAGATCACAATTACTTCCACCAAACCTGATGATTGCAAATTTCATTGTATTTTAATTGAGTAATTGTGGATCACAGGATTTGCCAGTAGTTTCTGACACATCTCATCCATCATTTCTGCGGCATCATCCGCGCTGTTAGCTTCCAGTTCGATAAGCAGTTTTTTTGCGGTGTGAACGCCGCTTACGTCATAACCAAGGTGCATGAGCGCACGTTGTATCGTAGCCCCTTCAGGATCGAGCATGCCCTCCTTCAGTTGCGTGGTGATCTCGGCACGGTATTTCATCGCATACCAGATCGTTTTGATGCGATAAAAATGTATGGATTCACTGGTGTTTCTTGCTCTTCTCAAAAACTGATGGCAGATGCACGATATACCGCCCATCCTCTTGTAGAGACATTATGATCTCTTCCCGCTCAAGCAGTGCTTCAAGATTTAGCTCGTAAGAGCCTTTATCGAGTATGCGGATCGATTCAACCTTCAAATCGGGCTTTTCTTCCACCACCTCAGGTGTATCCACTTGCGTTTCAGTATCGGGCACGTCTTCAGTCTCAGGTTCTGCCGGCACATACAGAAACTTGTTCCACCCGCAGTTTGGGCAGCCATCCAGTATCTTGGCTGCACCATCATCGAAGATGTGTTCGCAGTTGGCGCATTTATGAGGCATAACAAACATTCTCACGTTCATCGTTATTCTTTTTATCGTACGTGTAGCTAACCGCACGATTACACGGATTTCCACAAGAATGTACGAGGGGGTGGGATATAAAACGCAAACATATCACCAATATCTTGCATGTACAACAATCTTCGTGTGTTAATCTCATGAAATCCATTAGTTTTTTCAACTCACTTCACACACTTTTTGGTCTCCTGGTATCTCGCGTTGCAATGACCAATACTTATAAAGATATTGCTCATTTTATCCAAATCGCTACACCCTAATTGCAGGTGTTTATCGGTAATTGTATCGGGTTCTGTCAGTTTTTATCACGGATTACACGAATGCCCCAAATTTTAACCGTTTATTCTTTTGGCAAGCCTATAATTCCCGCACCAGCGCAACCTCGTCGCAATCAGGGAACTTCGGACATTTGATGCATTCGCCCCATACCTTGTGCGGAAGCACATCCTTATCAACCTCCACAAACCCATATCTCCGAAAATAGCCTGGTGCGCGGGTAAGCGTGAAGATTGTATCGATTCCGAGTTCCTGCGCCTCGCTCATAGACGCGTGTAAAAGCAGCGAACCAATGCCCTGATTGTGCGCATCCTGCCGCACTGCAAAGGATATGACCTCTGCAAGATTATCCCAACAGACATGAAGCGCGCAGCACCCGAGCAGCTGATCCTCGCTTGCACAGACTGTAAAATCCCTGATTCGGTCATATAACTCGCTACGCGATCTCGGAAGCATAGTCCCGTCCCCGGCATATCCATTGACCAGTTCATGCACCTGATCCACATCCTGCACCACCGCCTTCCTAACCTGGTAATCCGTGCGATGCTTCGTATTACGTCCTGTATCTATATGATCACCTGCGTTTCTGTCCCATTCTTGTAACTGAGAGGATCAATACGAATATGGCGGCAAACACGCAACCACTCAACAGATATCTGAAAGCCGCGGACTCTGCAAGCCGAATGTTCCAGTTATCACTGCCGCTGCAGTCACTTGGTAATGATTCGTTCACCTGCGCGGATTCTTCTAAATCGTCCATTATGATGTATTCAGGATCCTTGAACTGCGAAAGCCCGCGCAGGTGCGCAACCCCGCCCTCCGCGTCCAATGACACCCGGGCCAGTTCCACAAACAGAATGGTGTGATAGTCGCTCCCGATCTTCTTCATATACACAAACCGCCTCTTATCGGGATCGTCTACATACAATTTTTCATGTTTAACTGTTTCATCCCCTTTGTACAGCGTCAGAATGGCGTTGTTGTCAGCAATAGACTCCACCCTCAGTTCGTAGTCTTCCTCCAAATGTTCCCGGTCGCCTTCCCCTATGTTTGCAGACACATCGCTGATCAAAGGGTAATCAAATGACCGATCAGGATCGATGTGCTGTTCAATGGTCAACGAAACCGTGTTTGACGTAGTATTAGCTCCTACCAGCGATATTTTTATGATGTCGTAATTAATGTCGCCAAGCCTCTTTTCAAGCGTATAAGAACTCTCTTTGGATATATCATGGGTTTCAATTTTCTTACCGCCATTTGATATGTCGATCGTCGCGCTGTCATTCATGACCTCCTTGACCCGGAGCATGTAGCCCTGTTCCAGATCTATGGCGCGACCGGTCTTGATGTCGCCATCAAAGTAGAAGATGGTTGCCTCATGGACATTTCCGGCACAGGCTGGTATGCATGCAATCACGTACAGCGACAGCACAAACGCTATACAGACGACGCTCATTGATCCGGGGGCGTTCATCCGGGTTGTGTTCCATGCGGTTTCCCGGGCAGGTTGGTCCATAGGAGTATTGTGGTATTATTTTACTATTATGGCTTGCGGGTGTATTGCAGCAGGAGGGTGCCGGCTGATGCCCTATGCAAGTTTCATGTTTGCCTGTGAATATCCACAGATGCCAGCTAACACCATGTAGTATAACAATCACACATTTAGGGCAATGTTTTTTTACAAGTAAACCCATTGTTATACGCTATAACTGGTTTGCATGGCACCATAGCACATAGTACATGGCATCATGGCATCCACATCATGGCATAGATTAAACAACATGGCGCTGCGCATAACCATCCGAATAGAGATGCAAGGTTTGTGAACCGGTGCTTAGCTATGTGAGGAAAAGAAATGAGTCGTTCAGGATCGGGCGATGAAATGCACGAGAGCGGAGACATCGACCAGCGCATTGCAGAGCTGGAAAGGGTGAATAAAGATCTGGAAAAGAAGATCGCTGAACAAGAGCGCGTAGAGGGAGAGCTTACGGTGTCACTTCGGGAGAAAGAGATTCTTCTGCATGAGGTTCACCACCGGGTTAAGAACAATATGCAGGTCATCTCCAGTCTCCTCAAGATTCAATCCGGGTATGTCCGGGACGACGATGTGCGCGAGATGCTTGAAGAGTGTCAGAACCGGATACTGGCAATGTCTCTTGTCAATGAGAAGCTTTACAAATCACAAGATATTGCAAACGTCGATTTTAAGGAGTATATCAAGACTCTGCTCCATGACGTGTTCTGGTCTTACGGTTACGGATTTAGCACGGGCAGAATCAAGCTGAAGATGAACATCGAGGATGTTTCGTTCGGTGTCCGCGATGCCATGTCATGTGGATTAATAATCAATGAACTGGTCTCCAATTCCTTGAAACACGCTTTTCCAGAGGGCAGATCGGGCGAAGTCAGCGTTTCACTCCACTCAACCGGCAAAGATAAATTTGAACTAGTTGTCAGCGATGACGGGGTTGGGATGTCGCAACATCGGGACTTTCGGAGCGTGGAAACGCTTGGCATGCATCTGATTATCATGATGGCTGAAGATCAGCTCAAGGGTACAATCGAGCTTGATATAACCGACGGAACCAAATTTAAGGTTACGTTTGAGGGTTGAAGTGATTAAAAAAGAGATATTAATCGTTGAAGACGAAAGAATCGTCGCCGAAGACGTCCAGATGATTCTAACGAACTTTGGTTATGCAGTATCCTCGATCGTGGCGTCAGGCGAGGATGCTATCACCAAGGCAGGGGAGGTGTTGCCCGATCTGGTGCTGATGGACATCGTACTCAAAGGCGAGATGGATGGGGTTGAGGCGGCTGAACAGATACGGTCCACTCTTCACATTCCGGTTGTATACCTAACTGCTTATGCAGACCGCGCCACACTGAAGCGGGCACGGGTGACCGCGCCTTATGGGTACGTCGTCAAGCCGTTTTTCGACAAAGAACTCTGCTGTATCGTAGAGATGGCTATTTACAAGAGCCAGCGGGAAAATCGGCTGAAACAACTCGCTGCGATGATGGGCACCATCCGGAACATCGACAAGATCACCACCGAAGAGAAAGACCCGAGGATGCTGATTAAGAGAATATGTGAGGTTTTCATCGAGACACGCGGCTATCGCCACGCGTGGATCGCGCTAAACGACGAACCATACCTGCTTGTAGGTGCCGGAAAGCTCGGTGCGAGCGAAGAGCTATCGCAGGTTGGGGGACGCATGAGGCTCGGTGAGTTGCCGGATTGTGCCAAACAGGCGATTGGGCAATCCGAGGTTGTCACGGTTCGGAGTCCGTCTTCTGTCGGCGCATGTACCGCATGTCCGTTGCTAAAGTGGTGTGATGGTGGAGAAACGCTCACCATCCGGCTGGAAGCGGGAGAAACGATCTGCGGGCTGTTATCTGTGGCACTCCCTGCCGATCTTGCTGCAGAGTTGGCAGAGTCGCCGCTGCTCACAGAGGTTGCCGGGGATATTGCATTTGCGCTAAACAGCATGAGGCTGGAAGAGCTACGTAAGGGGAGGGGCGGTTAGAAGCTGAAAACGAGCGTTGGGAGTGTTTTGCAGGTATTTCGATGCAGAGGGTGCCGGGTTTGGGGAGTGGTACAAAAACACAGGTTTCAGAGCAGGATGCTAACAGCGCGTATCTTAGTGCCATCATCGAAACATTGCATGATGGGATGTTCGTCCTCGATGCTGGTGGAAACTTTGAGTTTGGCAATGATCAGCTTTTGCGACCCTTTTGGGTGGCAGAGAGAAGAACTCATCTGGCAGACGTTCATGAAGGTGGTACACCCCGACTTCAACAGGTTTGCATTCCAGCGGTGGGGTGAGGTTCAGCGAGGTGAGGGAGTGCCTTACGAGGTTGATATTGTAAGAAAGGACGACACGGTTCGATCACTGCTTATTAGCCACACGGATATGGACCTCGGAGAGAAGCGAAAGTACTGTGCCGTCATGAAGGATATCACCGAACGCAAAAGGGCAGAAAAGGAATTGGAGAGGTATCGTGCCGTCTTGAGGAACTGGTTGCCAAGCGCACCACTGAGGAAACCGTGTCGGTGCGAAAGGAGAGAATTGAAGTGGAAGTGATGGTCGCTGAAATGGAGCGACCATCTAACAAAAAATCGCAGTGAAGCAAACCAACTGAATCAGTTCTCAAGTACAATCTCTATGTTGACGTTGTTTGGAACGTTGATGCGCATCAATTGCCTGAGCGCGCGTTCATCTGCGGCAAGGTCAATCAGCCGCTTGTGTACCCGCATCTCCCAGTGATCCCATGTCTCAGTCCCTTCACCATCAGGACTTTTTCGGATTGGAACCACCAGTCTCCGGGTTGGTAGTGGGATTGGACCCGCGATGCTGATGCCGGTTCGTTCTGCAATCCCTCTGACATGTTTGCAGACGGAGTCCAGCTCTTCCGGATTCGTACCAGTTAACCGTATTCGGGCTTTCTGAACCATTTTAGTACCGATAAAATGAGAAAGGAGAATTATCTCTCCTTAATGCTCATGCACATACCCGCAGCAATGGTCTGCCCCATATCACGTATGGCAAATCTACCAAGCTGTGGGATCTTTTTGATTTCCTCAATAACCATCGGCCTTGTTGGCTTGATCGTGACAATTGCGGCATCGCCTGCCTTGATGAACGTTGGGTTCTCCTCAAGAACCTTTCCCGTACGTGGATCAAGCTTCTTGTCCAGTGATATGAACATGCACGCGGTCTGAGCTGTGTGGCAGTGGAATACCGGCGTGTATCCTGCAGATATCGCTGACGGATGCTGGAGTACCACAATCTGGGCTGTAAACTCATCGGCAACCGTTGGCGGGTTGTTTGCAGGTCCGCACACATCGCCTCGACGCACATCCTTCTTGCCAACGCCTCTCACGTTGAATCCGATATTGTCGCCAGGAACGGCTTCAGGGACCTCTTCGTGGTGCATCTCGATCGATTTTACCTCACCAGCAGCGCCGCTTGGCATGAATACGACTTTGTCGCCTGGTCTCAGGATCCCGGTCTCAAGACGCCCGACTGGCACGGTGCCGATACCTGAGATCGTGTACGCATCCTGGATAGGAATGCGCATTGGCAGGGTTGTTGGTTTTTCAGGTGCTTTGAATTGATCAAGAGCCTCGAGAATGGTTGATCCCTTGTACCACGGCGTGTCTTTGCTCTTTTCGGATATGTTTGCACCGAAGAGTGCGGACGTTGGTATGAAGCTCATGTCGGCAGGGTTGAACCCAACCATCTTTAGCAGGGTGCTGATGTCGTCCTTGACCTCATTGAACCGCTCCTCGCTGTAATCTACAGAATCCATCTTGTTGATCGCAAGAACCATCTGATTGATTCCGAGCGTTCGTGACAGGAATACGTGCTCCTTGGTCTGCTCCATGACCCCGTCCTTTGCATCGACGGTAAGTATCGCGGCGTCTGCCTGTGAAGCACCGGTGATCATGTTTTTGACAAAGTCCCGATGTCCGGGGCAGTCTACGATAGTGTAATAGTATTTATCGGTATCAAATCGTTTGTGTGCGATATCAATAGTGATGCCCCGCTCTCGCTCTTCTTTCAAGGAATCCATAACCCACGCGAATGCAAATGAGCCTTTGCCCTTCTCTTCCGCTTCTGTTTTGTACTTCTCGATGATATGCTCCGGTACAGTACCGGTCT
>JAYEGZ010000120.1:0-11562 GCA_034659315.1 Methanobacteriota archaeon | reverse complement strand
TATTCGACTGCCTCCACCACAATTTCACAATCCAGTGGTGGTTATGCTCCGCGTAGGGTTTAGTTGCATGAGGCACCACCGACTTAAGCTACACCTCCACCGCAATTATTCACAATGCGGGTGGTCGGTGCAGCCATCGCCATTCAAATGCTCATATGGATGCCAGATCCACTATGAAGCACAATAACCCGGGTGAAGCGACGCGATCAATCAATCTTCATCCTCCTCCTGCTTCACAATCACCTGACCAATAGTGATTTTAGCATTCTTCAGGATCAGTCGGACTCCGCCGCCTGACCCGACAGACCCGGATCCAACAAACCCTGCAGGCAGCGACATAGCAGGCATCACCTCTGGCGCCAACGCTGCAGAAACGCCTGGTTCTTTCGTTCCCGTCTCCTTTTTCTTATCCTTTTTCTTTGCTGCCTCTTTTTCTTTCCATTCGGAAACGATTGGATGATTCTTCTCGGTCAAAAACGCCTTCAATGAGTCAAGATCGGTTGCATCCTCCTCGGTTGCGATTGCGTTCACGATATCTCCGGGGATATCGTCAAGCACCCTGTCCTTGAGGTGCTTTGGCATCCAGCCCACCCGGTTCCAGCCGCCATCTGCAGCGATGAACTTCGGGGACCTGAAATAATTGATCCCGATCCCGAGGAAACCAACGATCTGCTTGCCGCCGCCGGTCTGCCCCGCCATGTTCGCGAACGTAAGCCCATTCGGAGCAGGTTTTGCGTAATCGCGGTCCACCCACGCAATGACATCAAGTTCGGGGATGTAAAAGCCAACGACCTCGAAACAGCCGCAGGAGGTGTGCGGATACTCGAAGAACGAGTGCAATTTGATGCGGGAATACTCGCCCTGCGAGAGCGAGGCGGCAGACTCGTTTACACCTGCGTATTCGCCGCTCATCTCATCGAGACACTCTCCTTTCTCGATTGCGAACTGTGGACCTTCCGGATCAACCTTCGCGGCGGCTCTCCCGTCGAACCAGTTGATCGCGCCGCAGAGCGAGACACGATCAGGTGTTACAACGCAGACGTTTGTCGGGGCGAAGGATTGGCAGAGCGTACACCCATAGAACGTATCCACATCCTCATCATGCAGATCGCGTGTTCTGGCATCCCTTGTCTCATATATTGCTTTTACTTCAGGTAACCGTTTTTCGATCTCTTCTGCGTCTGTGATGTAGAGTACGTCCATCTTCTCTATAAACGGCAATTCGTTCTTAAAAAGCATCATGGTCGCTTTTGCGATAGATTCGAATGAATCAAGTCCCTTAGCAACCGCATCCTTGCTGATACGAAGCCAGATATCATACCGCTGGTTCAGATGCATAAGACCGCTTACATAGTTCTGAAAATCGTGATTTCGGCGTTCAACGATCGCCTCAAGGTCTGGTTCTACTGCACTGCCTGCGATCCGGTAGATCATTGCAAACGGATACCGGTCGCCCTCCACCATCTCAGAGATGTCTGGTCCAATCAGGGTGAAGCCGCCGTCCTCGATCTCATCCATCTCTGCAGCACGCACCAGCTCAAAGCCCTTGCTCTTCGGTCCTGCAAGTTCGATATACACGCTGTCTTTTCGGATCCTTTCCCCTTCAAACATGGGGGATAACTCAAATGGGAATTCGTCTGCCATTAGGTGCCTCCTGAAATTAAATGATGAATCATGACAATCTACTTAAACCTTGTTGCTGGTGCCCCATATAGCCTTGTTCCATATCATATATTCCATATATTCAAGTATCATCAGATCATAATATTGCATGATGGCTGCAACACCAGTGAATTCGGATGATTATACAAAATGGAGCTTGATCGCATCAGGTGAAGGGGCGGGCAGGATTGCAGCCCTGTATTTTGCAAGCATGAAAAACGAGGCGATTGCAGATAGAATTTTGCTACTTAACAGTGCAAGAGCTGATTTGAAGAAAGTACTCGACGAAATCGCAGAGCATCTTGGGGACAAAGAATCAAAGATCCTTGAAACGATCCGGAGAGAGCGTGTACAGCTATTTGGTAGGCAGAGCACCGGGACAGGGAATTTCTGGAAGGTGGGGGAGAATGAGGCAAGAATCGATTTCGATGAGATCATACGCCGGAGAGTTGAGGGTCTAGGGCTTGCCAGCGGCGATGCGATGTTTGATATCATGACGCTTGGTGGCGGCACTGGCAACGGTAGCATCCCGTACCTCATTGACCAGATGAAACATGGATCTGGTAGGGCTGCTGCCGGACACAAGCATTTTGCGCTCTGTGTGTGGCCTGATTTGATTGAGGCAGACCATCGTCATTTCAATGCGGTTTGCGGGTTGTCCAGGTTGCTAAAATACGGCGATGACGCTCACCAGAACGCGGATATGGTGCTGCTCGTTGATAACACGACCCTTGGAAAGCGGGTCGAACTCATGGAGAGTGAGTCTAATTATTACTTTGAGATCAATAAACTGATCGCGCAGGCGATTGATCTGATAATGGCGCCCGGAAGGAAGAATACAAACCGCGTGATCGATGTCAACGATTATATCGTCTTTCCATCACATATCGGGGTCTACCATGCTACGCCATGCATGTCCCTGGGAAACGACGTTGACTTAATCAGCCTCGAATCCGCGCTCGACGACGCTGCAGAGAACGCATTCTTCCCGATGGATATCAGCACCGCTACGATGGTCTGGCTGATCGTGCGTGTGCCAAAACGCCACTTCAATAGCGCGCAGTTTGAGCAGCGAGCGGTGGATCACGCGTTCAAAGAGTGGATAGAAGAGAATATCATCGGGAAATTGCGTTATTCAACCGTGACTTTCGTTGAAGATGATATAGAGACGTTTGACGTGCTTCTTCTGCTTGGAGGGTTCAAACTCGATAAACTGGTCCCCGAATCCTTCGAAAAATACCTGATGTTCGGGGAGTTGCTCGAACTCAACGCAAAGGACGGCGAGATCTCGCTCGAGCAGTTTGGCGACGACGTGAGCCTGTCTACGAAGGAGTTGGACCGGATCGAGCAGAATCTGCGAGATTATATGGCACACATCGACGACGTCGTTGAACGGCTGAGTAACTGATATAGCCGGGACTCCGGCTTGTTTCATCGTATCCGCATATAAAACCACAATATTAACACAGAAATCTTGTGGAGGTCAGTGTAATCGCGTGGTTCATACCACAAGTTACCCGAACACATACAGTATTCGCCCGTTTCACCTATCATTCACCCACGATCTGCACGATCAGCTCTCGGTCTCTTGGGCGGTTGTCCAGATCGATGAATATGATCTGCTGCCATGCCCCTAACATCATGGTGCCGCTGGCAAACGGTATAGACAAGCTTGGACTGAGCAGAGATGCCCGTACATGAGAATGCCCGTTACCATCACCCCACTTCAAATTATGCATGTATTCAATTCCCCGCGGAGCAATCCGCTCAAGCATATCCTTAAAATCCGAAACCAATCCGGATTCGTACTCAATTGTTGTCACGGCACCTGTTGCACCCGGCACAAATACCGTAACAACTCCGTCGGCGAGTTTCGACTTTAAAAGCGCACCTGAGACTTCCTTTGTTATGTCTATGATATCCCCGTCCCCCTTTGTCTGGAAATTCAGGTGCCGGGTGATGACGCTCAAAATCGTTCACTCCTCAAAATTAGCCAGTTTCCAGCCCGCCGCGCTGATTACAAGGGTGAAAACGAGAAGTGAGATCACGGATCCAAGCGCAGTGGCTCCCGTACGGTCAAACATGACACACATCATGACAAGGAGGAGTACTGAACCAATCGATGCCGCGATTTCGAAGGTTGGTTTATTCATTACGGGTGCATCAGCAGGAGCGGTTAAAAAGATTTGTTTTGGCGTTGCGGTGCGAGAGTGCAGAATATTGGTAGTGTTTGCTATCCAGTTATTGGGCATACCAAAACACAACAATTCACCCCGCGTCCAGATAATATTCTTGGTATAAACCGTATCGAGGTTCGCATCACCCATTTCACCAGATACAACTGATCGGATCTTGTCCACCACACGTCAGGACACCGCCAAGATCCGGGGATGCTGCCGGAAATTGCCATGAAAAACTTCCCCCGCGCAACCACAAAGGTATTGAAGCGCCAGATCAAACCATAAAATAATATGGCAAGAATGGATTCAACACTCCACACCATCGGAACACCGCCGCCAAAGCGGAAAGTCAGCATCCGAACAAGCAGTACAGAACTGCAACACCTCTTCATCGCATGGATTGCGATAGCGTTTGCGTTTGCGTACGTGATTAGACTACATGGCAGCACGCTGCAGGAGCGGTTCATCATATCCCTTTTCACAGTCGGAGTGGGGTTTCTGCTGCACGAACTTGCACACAAGGTCGTTGCGCAGCGCTACAACCTCTGGGCCGAGTTCCGGATGAGTTCCACCATGCTGATGCTTGCGGTCGGGCTGGCATATCTATGGGGTGTGCTGCTCGCGGCGCCCGGTGCTGTGTACATATCCGGATCCTATATCACCGGCGAGCAGAATGGGCGTATCGCTGCCGCAGGTCCGATCACAAACGTCTTTCTGGCGACGATTTTTCTGTTGATCTCCACGCAAAGTACACTTCTCAACGGATTTGGAGAATATGGGTGGTATGTCATATTTCTCGGCGTGCAGATTAACCTCTGGCTTGCCACGTTCAACATGCTCCCGCTGAGCGTTCTTGACGGCAGGAAAGTGTTTGCATGGAGTAAACCTGCGTTTGCAGGGGTGTTTCTCCTGATTATTCTGATGTGGATCGGTGCCGGTGCTGTGTTATAGGGCAGGTTTGAATCAGGCAGTGTCCCATAAACCATGACATTGAATTAACAATCATCTGGCTTGATGGCGATTTTTACATAATTTTGATATGCCATTCAAAATCACCATCAGTGGGGTGCATAAAAGATGAAAATTGTGTTAGGTCATGAAAGTTAGTACACTACACTTTTTCGTAAGTGAAAATAGCGCATAGTACAACTGGACGTTATAGGGTATATACCACAAAAAGAAAAATAAAGGGAGTCTTTACTCCCCTTTCACTGCATCATAGAAACTCATATCAAAGATATCATCTGCAGTAAGCAGCCTATCGATATACCCAAGCTCATAATCGACCTCTGCAAATTCAATAGTGCAGTTAAGCTCGATGCGCGGATCGCTGATCCATCTACCATCCCACCGTTCGAAGGAATACAGAACTTTATCAGCATCAAATCCGGTTTTTTCTGCAAATATCTCGGCAGATTCATTTGGGTTCTCGATCAAATAATCAGTCGCCTTGATATGGATGCGTATGATCTCCTTGACCATATCCGGATGATTCTCGATCAGTTCATCGCTGACGATCAGGCAGCAACATGCATGGTCCTGCCACATCTCACCTGAACTTGCAACGGTCATGCCATTGCCATCGAGTTCAATGACTGCAGGTCCGGGATGTGGTAGAAATACGCCATCCACCGCGTTTGCTGAAATTGCAGTCATCGCATCCCCCGGTCCCATCGGCACGATCTCGACATCATCGATGCTGACGTTGTTATCCATCAGGAATTTCTTGAGTACGCCATCCTGGATCGATCCCGGCGGAAATGTTGCGATCTTAAGTCCGCGTAGATCGGCTGGAGATGTGTAATTGTCTGCAATCTTGGGTCTGAGCACAAGGTCGGAGCCCTGTACCTGCACCCCTGCCACGATCTTTGCCTCAAGCCCCTGCGCGATCGCCGTGATCGGTGGCGCGACACCAACATAAGCGATGTCGAGGTGACCTGCCATCATGGACTGCATCTCAGGCGGACCCGACGGGAACGAATACTCAGTGACCTCTGCGATCCCAAACTCGGCAAGGTCGTCTTTCCACCATCCCTTATCCATCGCGACCATCTCTGCGATCTGATGCGTGCTTGGTTGGTATCCGATGCGGAGATGTGTTATCGGATCAACTTGGGTCGTACCATTCTCTGTTTCCGGTGCAACTTCACCATCGTCCGGCGTGTCAACAACACACCCCGAAAAAGCAGCGAGCGTCAGCACCACCAGTAGTATTGCCAGTATTTTCTTCATTGTAGCCTCCTGTTCCTAAATATCTTAATATTCTCGAATCCCGATGTTCGTTCTGTCAATATCCGGTCATCCGAGCCAGTTTCATGCTTGCCGATTTATCAGACGTCCCTGGCTCAACGATGACTACGAAGTTGCCATTTGACCAGAAATACCCGTACCTGATGTTGCCGTCCTCTGTCGGCGGTGCGGTCCTTACCTCATTTGCCTCGTGTCCGTTGAAATTCGCCGTTGCAAATCTGGAAACCGTTCGTGCAGGCGGGTTTTCAAACTTTGACTGGTTCTTGTAGTTTCGGGCAGCGTTTGCCGCATTCACCGAATCGGTGAATTCGATGATGGTTACATCCGTGTCGGTAATCTCGCCGGTGGCATATATCCCCCGGACTGCATCTACGATCTCGCCAACATCCAGGCTTCCTGAGACCATCGTCGCAGATTCTTCTATCATGTCCACTGTTTCCGTGTTCTTATCGAGTACGGCTCTTAAAGTGAACGATTCCGGAAGCTCGCCTCCTGGAATTGCATCTGCCATGGCTGGCGGCGTTTCAGGTGTCGTTGTGGCAGTCGGCGTTGTCTGTACCGGTGTTTCTACGACTGGATCATCCGGTACGATACATGCGGATGCAGCAATCGCCGCAACCAATACCACTATCAATAGTAGGCTCTTCATAATTCAGCTTCCTTTGTCAGTACTTCTCTCCTGAATGAGTTGAATAACGTCATCGTGATCGCTAATCTTCTCGAGTTCACCCTCTTTGATCAGCACAGTACTGTCGATATGCGTGTGCCGACAGTTCCCTTTCACGATGTACAGCGACCTTGTGCCCGCAACGCAAGAGATACTGCTCATCAGATGGGCATTTCTCACCATCGTCCGGTTGTACGTGTTAATTCCGGTCAGCATCGTGTTATGTGCGTCATCGTCGGATATGGCGTTAAACGGCGCCTGTTTCGCAGGAAACACAATGAATCCAAGCGGCGCAAGCAGCAGCGAAACCTCGTCCTTATCACCCATTCGATCGCCCTCCGGGTGATCTTTCTGAGCATCCTTTTGATCATCCCTCGGATCACCTTTTTGATCATCCAGGGTTGACGAAAATATCTTGACCGGACAAATTAACTCGACATCAAGGACCTCTTCGAGACGGAGCGCCACATCAATCGATGCATCCATCGCCCCACCCTCGTATCTGCTGATCGTTCTCCGGGATATCCCGAGTTTGGTTGCGAGTTCCCCGAGCGAAATCTTTCTTTCGATGCGGATGCTGCGCAGCCGTTCACCATCGATGCTGATGCACAGCCCGCCCGGCGCCGCATGAACCAGCGGCGGGACGCCTTCGATCAGGCAATCATGCAGCGTAGCAGAATTAATCGAAGGAATGCCGTGTCTAAAGTAGGTCACGCCGTCCTCGAGCATCTGGCTGCGTGACTTGCTTCCGATGATGAGCGGCTTTCCGTTCAAATGATCAGACAGCGATTGCATCTCGTGCGCTGCTGCAGCATTCAGGCTGTCGATGTTTGAGAGCGTGCGGAGCAACAGCAGGATCCGATTGTTCCGCGCAGCCAGATCAAAGCTCCTTGGGCGGGTATTGCACCGATCCGAGAGCATGAATCCGGCTCTGGTTAAGATTTCGATAACTCGGAGCGTTAACAACTCTTTGTTCATCAAGATTTCGTATACCGCACCTTGATATAAAGGTTTGCAGCTACTTACGCAGCAGCATGGTGCGCGGGGCAAACCGCAGGTATTTACCAGCACGGCGGTTTCAGGGCTTTAAAAAGCCCATTTTATGGCTGCGCTGTGTGGGGTGTATGAGATTTTAATCCTCTATTTTGTGAAACCAAAATTATATTTAAGTAAAATCGCTCAATTCATCTTTACCGATCCCCGCTTGCTTTAAAATCGCAAATAGCGTCCCTTTCGGCAAATCTTTCTTATGAAGCGGGACTATCACTCGCCTTTTCGTTATAGGGTGGTAATATATGTGATGACTCCCTTTAATCCGGTCCAGCACAAACCCCCGACTCTCCAGAATCTTAATGATCTTTTTCGGGGCAAGGGAGGGGAGTTTACGAATGTTGAGATTCTATGCTAAACACATCTATAAAGAAATGTCAGACAAAATAAAGTGAATCTGGGAAGGTCATGCATATTGAGCCTGAGCTTCTATGTTCAGGATGTACTCCAGCACCCCTTCTGAGGTGGGTATCTCCTCACCATGTTCAACAAGACTCTCTATATATAGCTCGATAGCCTCCCGCGCCATCTCTATAGACTCATCTATCGTGTCCCCGTATGTGACACAACCGGGAAGCGAAGGGACTATCACAGTATAACCTCCTTCTGGCTCCAGTTTAAGCAGAATCTTGTAACTCAATATTTTCATTATAGGTGCCTAATGCTTGCGTGGCGTAATAAAAATTCCGCACCTCACACCCGCGTCCGCAGCCTTTCCACAACTGCGTCCACCTGCTCCACAGCCGTGCCGATGTAGCTGTATGGATCCAGCGCAGCCTCGATTTCATCCGCGCCGAGATGCGCAGTAACCTCCGCTCGCTTAAGCAGCGTGTCCTTTAGACTCATGCTGCCCTCGTGCGCCGCAATCGAGCACTCCCGGATGATGCTGTGCGCTTCCTGCCTGCCAACGTGCTCTGCAAGCACAATCATCACAGATTCTGCCATGTTAAGCCCACCAAGTAGATCCAGACTCCGCTGGATATTCTCCGGATAGAATTGTAAACCGCTGATAACCTTTGTTGTCAGGTTTATCAGGTGATCTGTGAGCACACACGCCTCTGGAAAGACGATACGCTCGCAGGATGAGTTTGTGAGGTCACGTTCATCCCAGAGCGTGTTATTCATAAGTTCAGGCTCAACCATCGCCCTCACAATCCGTGCAAGCCCACATACCTGCTCTGACTTGATTGGGTTGCGTTTGTGCGGCATCGTTGAGGACCCGACCTGTTTCTTCCCGAATCCTTCCGCGATCTCCGCGATCTCGCTTCGTTGCAGGTTTCGCACGGCTGTGCAGATCTTGTCAAGCGTCGTTACGGTGTTTGCCATCCACATCACGAACTCTGCGTACCGGTCACGCTGAACGATCTGGTTTGCAACCTCGGCTGATCCGATGCCAAGGTATTCCATCGTCTTCTTCTGAATCGTGATCCCATTCTTGCCAAATGAAGCCTGCGTCCCGACTGCGCCCCCTATCTTGCCCACAACGAGCCTTGGGGTCAGCTCGTCAAGCCGTGTTATGTGTCGGTCGATTTCGCACGCCCATATCGCAAACCGCAGCCCATACGTCGTCGGAACCCCGATCTGCCCGTGCGTGCGCCCGGCGCAGACCGTCTCTTTGTGCGCATCAGCCTGTCCGACAAGGGTACCAAGTAAACCGCATAACTTTGCCCGTTGGATGCTGATTGCATCACGCATCTGAAGAGCGGTCGCAGTATCAAGGATATCGCTTGATGTCGCACCAAAATGCACCCATTTCCCCGCGTCGCCGCACTTCTCTGAAATTGCAAGCACAAGAGCCATCATATCGTGCTGTATCTCGTCCTCGATCTCATTTACCCGGTCAAGCGAGACTGTGTGAACCTTTTCTGCGATAACGCCTGCAGCACCGGCGGGAATCAGTTTCACGTCTGCTTCTGCCCGTGCGAGCGCGCTTTCCACGGAAAGCAGCTTTTTAAGACGCGCCTCCTCGCTCCAGACCTGCTTCATCTCCGCGGTCCCGTACCTGTATTCGATTGGATGGACTGCCATTCATCCCATTTATAATGAATGAGTTTATGAATATTGCGGTTCATATTCCAATCGACGATACCATGAACACCAACAAAGAGGTACTGGACACGATTGCTGCGAACAACATAAAGTTCATCAGGCTTCAGTTTGTGGACATCCTGGGGACCGTGAAAAACGTCGCGATACCGGCTGCGCAGATGGAGAAAGCGCTTACCACCGGAATATCCTTTGATGGGTCGTCCATCGAGGGTTTTGTGCGAATTCACGAATCTGACATGCTTTTGAAGCCGGATCCAGCGACGTTTCGGATTCTGCCGTGGAAGGCAGGCGATAGCAATGGGGCGGTCGCCGGGATCGTATGCGACGTACATCTGCATGATGGCACGCCGTTTGAAGGATGCCCGAGGAACGTTCTCAAAAAAGCTGTAGGAGAAGCGGAGAAGATGGGATACGTCATGAATACGGGACCCGAACTTGAGTTCTTCCTCTTTGAGATGGAAGATGGTGTGCCAACGACCACTCCGCACGACTTTGGAGGATACTTTGATTTTCCGCCGGTTGATCTTGCAGAGGACATCAGGAGAGACATCGTGATCGCTCTTGAGGAGATGGACTTTGAGATCGAGGCGTCGCACCACGAGGTCGCAAGCGGGCAGCACGAGATCGATTTCAAGTACGGTGATGCACTCTCCACCGCTGACAAGGTTCTTATCTTCAGGTATGTGACCAAGACGGCTGCGACAAACAAGAATCTCCACGCTACGTTCATGCCAAAGCCAGTCTTCGGGGCAAGCGGGTCTGGCATGCATATAAATATCTCGCTATTCGACAAAAACAACGCCGGCAAGAACATATTCTTTGATCCGGATGATGATCACAAGATTAGCGATGAGGCACGGTACTTCATCGGCGGACTGCTTGCCCACATCAAAGCCGTGACCGCAATCACAAATCCGCTCGTTAATTCATACAAACGTCTCGTATCAGGATACGAGGCTCCCGTTTACATCACATGGTCCGGGGCAAACCGGAGTTCACTCATCAGGGTGCCTGCCGCCCGTGGCACAGGCACAAGAATCGAACTCAGGTCGCCAGATCCATCATGCAACCCGTATCTTGCATTCGCGGTCATTTTAATGGCTGGACTGGATGGAATCAAGAACAAAATCGATCCTGGTAAACCGATTAAGGAAAACATCTATGAGATGGACTTCCAGGAGATAACGGATGCTGGCATCGAGACACTCCCGACAAGCCTCAGTCTCGCGCTCGATCACCTGCGATCGGATGATATTGTGCGGCAGGCGCTTGGTGAACATGCGTACAACGCGTTTATACGGATTGCTTCTGCGGAATGGGATGCGTACCGAGTTCAGGTGCATCAGTGGGAACTGGACCGGTATCTGAGGATGCTGTGAAGGGCGCCTGTGGGTATAACCCGGGGGAAGTATAGGCATTAGTACAAGTAGTGGCATAGATTGAACCATTGGCATTAGAGGAATATAAATATGTCATTAAAGAATATTCTATTAAAGAAGAAGGATTTTGAAGAATTACAGTTAGATGAAATAATTAAAAAATGTGATAAGAAATAGTGCGAACGTTATTCCATCCCCTTCTTCAGTAAGGCGGATGAAGCTAAGGCAGCAGGGGAAGTCAGGACCGAAGAAATATTTGCCTTGTTGGGTTGTGCTACTTCGATGCGGTTGAAACCAGACTCGCTTAATGAGCCTTTTACTTCGA
>JAYEGZ010000119.1:0-2927 GCA_034659315.1 Methanobacteriota archaeon | reverse complement strand
TCCCTGAATGTCCCCTCTCCTTCGCCGCGCATGATAAAATCGATGTACTTGAGATCAGGACTCTCCGCGATTTCTTTGTACTCAAGTGTTGGGTGGTAGCCACCAAAGACCACCTTCACGCCGTCATATTCTTTGACAATCTTTGCGATCTCAAGCATCCGGGTGTACTGGAAGCTCATGCAACTGAGACCCACGAGATCGATGTGGTATTTCTCTATGGCTCTCTGCACAAACTTGGAAGGGTCTTTTGTGACGTTCAGGTCGGCTATCTTGACATCGCAGAGGTCGTTGATGTTTCCCGCTATGGACGTAATCCCGAGATTCGGGATTCGTGCGACGAAATCGAAGTCGTGCTGGACATTGGGTGCGGCGAGTAATAGGACGTTTATGGTAACACCTTCTTTCTGATCACATCATTAATCGCATTATATGTTACTTTGGGAGATTGTAGGGAGTCAAAGCAAGCAAAAAAATAGCCACAAAACCACAAATCCCTGCACCCTCACTCAAAACAACTGATCCACATACCACTCCGCATCAAACTTCTTAAGATCCTCGTACTTCTGCCCGGTGCCCAGGAATAACACGGGCTTACCGGTGACGTGCGCAATCGAGATCGCCGCGCCACCCCTTGAGTCCATATCGACCTTTGTCAGGATGCTGCCTGATATCGGCACGGTCTCATTGAACTCGCGCGCCCGCTCCACAGCGTCGTTGCCGGCAACAGCCTCGTCAACAAAGATTACGAGGTCAGGGGGCGTTACACGGCAGATCTTCCCGAGCTGATCCATCAGATTGATGTTCGTGTGCAGCCTTCCTGCGGTATCTGCGAGCACCACGTCGCGGTGCTGTGCTGTGGCATGTTGCATCGCATCGTAGATCACTGCAGCCGGGTCGCCGCCATGCTGATGTTTGATCAGTTTTACACCGATTCGCTCTGCGTGCACCTCTATCTGCTCGGTCGCCCCAGCCCTGAATGTATCTCCGGATGCAACCACCACAGAATACCCATTTTCCTTCAGTCTTGATGCGACTTTTGCAATCGTAGTTGTTTTTCCGGTGCCGTTAACCCCTGTGAACACGATATTTACCGGCTTTGGCGCGTTTGCGATGAACTCATCAAAATCGAACATCTCTTTTGACATCACGGAAAGCAGGGCGTTTCTAAGCGCAGTCTCAACGATATTGCCCGTATTTGCCCCGATCTTCTTGTGGGCGCCGATCAACTCCTGCTTGATGGCGTCGATGATGCTCTCAACAACCGGAAACGCAACATCGCTCTCAAGCAGTGCGATCTCGAGGTCGTCGAGTGATTTCTTAAGATCTCCTTCGTCGAGGATAAGCTCCCGTTCAAGAACAAGCGTTTTCGCTTTTTCGACGACTTCGACTTTCTGATCGATCGTTTCACCGATCGTCTTCTTAAACGCCCCTAGTTTTTCCTTAAGTTTATTGAACATCAGATATACGCCTGATCCGCCTGTCTTGCCTGTATCTGTTTATTCGCCTCGGTTTGGATCGCTTGAACCCGTTTCATTATATCTTCCAACGTCGTATTCATCTCTGCGAGGATTTTCGTGAGTTTTTCCTTCCGATCAGTCAGGCAATCTCTCGCAGCATCTGCTGACATCTCCGCAGCCACGCCTGCACCGAGATTGACGATTGCGCGGTCAGATTTTGCGATTTTGGCATGTATGAACGATCCTGCGCCGATAGGCACCAATGCATCGGTACCCTCTGCATCATTGAGTGAATCAACCGTATTTGAAGCATGTTCACACTCGAAGAGGGATACCTGGATCGCATCGATCTGTGCGGCAACCGCCTCAGCCCGCGCTTGATAGGCATCATGCTGAGCTGCCAATTTTTGCATATCCTCTTCAGTGAGCGGTTCAGTCATGCTCAATCTCCGCAGTACTCGCTATTTTGATAAAATTCCGCTTCAGCTTATTCTCACTTCCGATAAGTGAGTAAACCTTTTCGATCGCATTCTTCTCGTTCTGGCTGCTAACGATCTTGGTAAACCGCTCCCAGTTCGATCCAGCCTTAAACGTCCCGCTAATAATAAATCCAGTCATAATAAATCACTTTTTAAGAACACTACTGTTTGTATGTGTGTCAAGTACGTAATCAAAGTCGATGATGTCATACCACTTCGCTTGCTCGAATATGCTCATGAAACAGACGCCGATGAGCAGTTTATCTTCAGTTCCGCCGAAAATACGGTCTATCATCGATTTTAGGTCGTGAACATCGACACTGATCTTTGGCATTGCAAGACCGCCAAGTATCACTACGGTATCCGCGGCAGCATCCGTCTTTTCAGCCAGTTGCATGCCGTGACCGGTATGCACGATCTTCTTTGCACCATCAAAATCAAGGTTGGCGATATAAGCCAGATCCTTGTTGTCTTTCCTGATCGGAAATGCAAGCAATTCGGCAAATGGTGTGCAGAATCCAGGAGTTCCAACGAACGTTATTCGCTTAGACTCCTTTGTAATATCTCGAAAGGCATTCAGGATGCCTCCAAGCCCTGATGAGGTGCTGATCTCTTCCATGGTTGATCACATCTGATGGTTTCGGATTGCCAGTATAACAATCTTTCGATGCCTGCCGGATGGTTGACTCAAATGCCAGTGCTCGAATCGGGAATCAATTGAACTGTTTTGGAATTTTTGTATCGGGGGACACGGTCCAAAAATCCAAGTGTATCTCCGCCGATTTACTTGATTCGTGCCATTCATCCGATTCGCGTGATTCGTGATAAAATCATTCCGTATTGGAAATATCATCCTCTTAACTGAGGCTCTGGTATGTGTTTAGCCGATGTGAAAAAACCACGAGATTTCAAGAGATTGACACAAGAAGATGGTAGCCTTCCTCGTGGAAATCTGTGTAATCTCGTGGTTATCTGAACATATATCATTAAC
>JAYEGZ010000118.1:0-11637 GCA_034659315.1 Methanobacteriota archaeon | reverse complement strand
TCTGTTGGCGATATTGATGGCAACGGACACATCAATGTCCTTGATGTGCGGCTACTGATGGGGTATATCAACGATTCGACAGGATATTCGCTGAACTGCGGGTGCTAAAAATCGTAGAGTCTCTGGTCAATTCCACTATTCTTCTTATGTATCCGCCTTCCGGGGATTATTTTCCTGACGGGAGCCCCTGTAATGTGTGGGACGGCGGCGTCTGGCTGACACCAGGGAACCAGTCCAAGTCCGCTGTACTCATCATTGGCAGAAAGGGTCGGGGACATCCATATTACGGTGGACCGAGACCTGGAGATTGTAGAGATTCCAAAGAATACCACTGCGGCGCGTATGAAACTCAATTCCTCTTCTACAACACTGATAAACTATCAGAGGTAGCCAGAAGCGAGCGGGAGTACTGCAACAGCACGCTTTACACAATATCCAGACCAAAGGAACACTTCCTGCCGTCATGCAGTGGTAGTGTTGGCGGAGCTGCGGCGGACGTTGTGAGCGGAAGATGCGCAGTCGATGCGTATGAGTCAGGATGGCGGAGCGAGATCGGGATGCAGATCACAACATCGGTCTATGTGCGGAAACTGCTGGATGGTATGATGTGATCGGATTCGATGATGACTGCGGTTATGAATATGGTCTCGCCAGCGCACATAATTGCGCTCCAGCGGGGGCAGCTTCCGGATGCGTGTGTTGGGGCTGCTTTCCGGGATGCAGAGGCGGATGGGGTGAAGGGACTGAGGATCATGGAATTACGTAAATCACTGCGGCGGCAAATCACGTGAAAATCTGTGTGCTGCTTAATTCGATCGCGACAGAAAAAGATTTATTGCAGAAGAGATGGAGAAAACATACTTAATTTGCAGATAGAGGTTTTGAGATGAATGCCGGACACCGATGCAAAACTCGGGAACCCTACGGCCCCTGCCCACCAGAAGAGTTCGCCGGACGATTTGATGGCAGAGCAAGACTCTCTAAAGTTCTGCAAGAGGCAAGATACCGGGGGCAGGCGATTATGCTTTCAGGTGCCCGCGGTTCAGGAAAAAGTTCATTCATAGAGTGGGCGGAGCACGAAATCCAGAATGAACCGGAATTAAAAGGTCTCGCGATCAAGAAGACTTTTCCGGATGCGCCGGGTATGATATTCGCCACTTATGTGGATTTGCTTAGAGATCTGAAAGGACATCAGAAATTAGGTTGGTTTAAAAAAACACTGGACAGTCCAAGAGTTAAAGGATCTATCGAGGTAGTATTGGACGCTTTGGAGAAAGCTTCTCCACTGGCGGGACCTGCAAAAGTGGGTGTAGATGCTGGAGCGGCAGTTACCAGGGCATTTTTACCTCATGAAACTGTTGATTACACTCAGTTGTTCTCATCGTTTATCGCGGCTCTTAATGCCTTGAGTGATGAGTTGACCAATGAGGATAGGTTTCTTGCCATTCTTCTTGATGATGTTCAGTGGTCATCCGAACCAGACTTCCGGTTGCTGAAATATCTGATTCAAAATCCACCACCAGCTATCGCGTTCATCATCACTTTTCGGCTGGAGGCTGGGACTATGGCGATGTGTGCTGAACTGCGGCGGGAACTGGATAGATCTGGCACTGAAATTCCGCTCAGTGGAATGGCTCCGGATGAGATCAGGGATTTTGCTAACCTGAGATATGGTCTGTCGGTCGATGATCAGGCAGCAGAATTATTACACAAGAATATTGGTGACCCGTTCTGTTTGGTAAGGTGCTTTGATTTATTACAGAGACGTAACCTCTCTCTGAGTCTCGCCAACGTCCGGGAAGTCCTGCCTGATGCGGTAGAGCCAGCGCGGTCTATTTACTCCGAATTAGACCAACCGTGGAGGGATCGGTTAAATTCCCTCTGCATTATACGTCCGCCACTGTCACTATCCCTCATCGCCTGTATGCTAAAAGAGAGCGATATGACACGTTTGCAGGACGAACTCGATCAGAGCGTTGTCTTCAGAAGACTTAAAAGAGAGGAGTATGACTTTGTTCATTCTTCATTGCGAGAGTACCGCAGGGAAGAACTGCCAGGGCGTGCAGCGGTTGAACTGCATTCCCAAGCAGCAAGGTGTTTTGAAACGTTGAGAGATAGATTTGATGAATGGTACGCTGATCTTTCTCTTGCCGAACACCTGTTCTTTGGGCAGGAGTATGAGGCGGCATTAGAATTAAATCTCCGACTTGGCGATCGGCTCTACGATCTCTTTGATTATAGATTGGCTTTGCAACTGACAGAACGAGCAAAAACCTGTGCAGAAGAGACGAACGACCGGGACATGCTTGCCGCCGCTCTCCACCAGAACGGGATGATCCTGCAGTCCATCTACAGATTTCCGGATTCACTTGACTTCTACAACCAGAGCCTCAAGATTGCGCGGGAGATCGGCAACCTTGCAGGCGAGGCTACAACCCTCCATCAGATCGGCATGGTTTATGAGGGGACGAATCGCTTTGATGAGGCACTTGACTTCTACAACCAGAGCCTCGAGATTGAGCGGGAGATCGGCAATAAATCAGGTGAAGCGATAAGTCTGCGGACCATCGAAGCATTGAAAGAAGAGATGCTGAAAAAGAAGTAAAAATGCGAAACAGCTCAACGATGGTACGCATTGAGGTGGCGTGCACAGATCACGACATCAGTCTATGTGTGGAAGTTGATGGATGGTATGATGCGATCTGACTCGATGATGACTGCGGTCATGAACAGGATCTCGCCCATACGAAGGCGCTTCAGCGAGGACAGCTCCCGTATGCGTGTGTTGGGGATGCTTGCCCTGATGTATAGACTGATGGGATGAAACATGAACGCCTTGAATATGGAAATGAGTTTTCAGTGTTTTCCTCCCCCAAACTGTTTTCCTTTTTCGGATTTCTCCGACTAAAACTGCCCTCTGGTTATAGCTTGCCCGGTTCAGGATGGTGCGCCGATTGTTGCGGGTAACTGGAACTCAAATCTACTTGAGTCGAGTTCCAGTTTATTTTTTAAGAAGAGTTAAATATTAGTCCACCGTCACCAAGGACCATGAGTCTTGTAAGAGATGCGCAGAACGGAACCGTAACGGAAGAGATGAAGATAGTCGCGCAGGTAGAGGGCGTTGACCCGGAATTCGTACAGAGAGGTGTTGCAAGCGGAAGAATCGTGATACCGATAAGCCCGTATCGAGAGACCCAGGCGTGCGGTGTCGGCAAAGGGATGCGCACCAAGGTGAATGCGTCGGTGGGCACGTCATCTGACATCGTGGACATCGATCTTGAGGTCGAGAAGGCGAAGATGGCGGAGAAGGCAGGCGCAGACAGCCTGATGGAACTCTCAACAGGCGGCGATCTCGTTGAGGTCAGAAAACGGGTGATTGCGGCAACACCGCTCTCTGTGGGGAGCGTTCCGCTGTATCAGGCGTTTATCGAGGCGATCGAGAAAGACGGCGCAGTTGTGAACATGGACCCGGACGATCTGTTCCGGATAACCGCGGAGCAGGCGAAGCTTGGAACAAACTTTATGGCGATTCACACGGGGATTAACCTCTTAACAGTCGAGCGACTAAAGAACCAAGGCAGGTACGGCGGGCTCTGCTCAAGAGGCGGCGCATTCATGACCGCGTGGATGTTGCACAATGAGAAGGAAAATCCCCTTTACAGCGAATTCGATTACCTTCTTGAGATCATGAATGAGCACGAGGTCACGCTCTCGATGGGAAACGGCATGAGAGCAGGCGCTGTTCACGATGCAACTGACCGTGCAGGGATCCAGGAACTGATCATGCATGCGGAACTGGGCGACCGGGCGCATGAGGCAGGCGTCCAGGTGATAGTCGAGGGTCCGGGGCATGTCCCGATAAACGAGATCGATACGAACGTAACCCTGATGAAGAGCCTGACCGGCGAAAAACCGTTCTACATGTTGGGACCGCTCGTTACCGATATTGCGCCCGGATACGACCACATCGTAACTGCAATCGGAGGGGCGATCTCCAGTTCCTGTGGAGCTGACTTCCTCTGCTATGTGACGCCCGCAGAGCATCTTGCACTCCCCAACGTTGAGGATGTCTACGAAGGCGTGATGGCTTCACGGATCGCTGCTCATGTCGGTGACATGATCAAGTATGGCGATCGTGCACGAGCGTGGGATCTTGATATGGCAAGAGCACGACGCGATCTGGACTGGGGCAGGCAGTACGAGGTTGCAATCGATGAGGAACGTGCACGGGAGATCAGAAACAGCAGGCTTCCCGAGGACACTGAGGCATGTACGATGTGCGGAGACTTCTGTGCGCTCAAGATCGTGAAGGAGAACTTCAACTTCGATCGGTGAAGCGAATCAAAAGGGTGAATCGGTGAGATTGGGTTTGTGGGTGGGGAGTTTGGGTTTTGTATGTGATATAGTTATTTCGGATGTTGCCCGGTCTGATATCTGCTGGATATAGCATTTAGTCATTAGCAGCAGTACATGATTCCAGAATAATATCTCTCCCACACGGCGATCAAACAGAGGTGCAAATCACCAGTTTACGCATTCGAATGGCTTTGTTTGTCTTGTTAAGTGGTTGCACAATCCCCTGTTTCATGCATCAAGTGCCTTGCCGGGGTACGCCCCTGTACTGTCTCGATGCTATATTGTTATTATGTTATAATACACTAGTATCTGGCAGCAATCCGGCAGGTTTATATGAGTTAGATTCCTTCTATACATGCCACTTTGCAGGTGGTTCCCTGTCCCTGGAATATAACAACGGTGTTGCCATGTCCCCAACGACGATTGATCAATTGAACGCAATTCTTACTGATGTCAGTTCCCGCGTCGAATGTATACGCGGAATTGTCATATCATCTACAGACGGCCTTAAGATCGCGGACCGGTTTCGTGACCACTCTTACGATACACAGGTCGCACATGCGATCAACGCATCACTTGTGGGGATGGCGAACAGATCGGTTCATAACCTTGGCTTGCCTCTGTTTGATCATGCCACCATTCATACCGGCGAAGGTATTATTGTCGTGTTCAATCTTAATGACGCTTCGCTGCTGGCGATGCTTGATCCTGGTGCCAACGTTGGGCTGGTGACGATCGAACTGCAACATGTTGCCGAACAGGTCAAAAAGGTTATGAGGTTATAGGATGATATCAAATAGCATGAAATGGAATGATACCGTCAACATCCCAATCTATCCGAGGGCTGATGATCTGGTGTTGCTGATGAATTCACTTGTTGATGTGATCGGCAAGGGAAGTGAGGGGATACTGTACAATTTTGGAAAACAGCTTGCGGAAAAATATTACAGCCGGATGAACATACCAGAGGGTCTTGATCAGGACGCCATCTTCAAGAATATTCTGAGCAGCATGATGTTTTCTGACTGGTTCACAAAGATGGAGATTGCGAGAGACGACGGATTTGTGGTGACACTGCGCGCAGTCTTCGAGCTAAATGCCGACGAGGATAACTGCAACTTCATTCGCGGCTTTCTTGCAGGTTTATCTTCAAGTATCTACCACACAACATATCTTTGCAAGGAAAAACGTAATCCTGAAGAGATATGCGTATTCACACTGATTGAACGGTAACCTTTTTATGGTTGCAACCAGAGATGCGGTGAGTGATGTCACATGAGACGAAAAAGAAGTTCTGACGATGCACCTATCGATTTCGATATTTTTGATGAGATGATCGAAGATTTGATCGAACAAATTGGAGATATCGACAGTATCGCCCCTGCGATGTATGGTTTTTCCATAACAAAGCGCCCGGGGGAGGCGCCCGAGGTTCTTGAGTTTGGGTGTTGTCCTGTGGCGGCAGACACTCAGGAGTATCCGGGGCGAAGACCGCTGCTTGAGGTCTTTGAGACGGATAATTGTGTGCAGGTGGTTGCAGATCTGGCTGATGTCGAAAAGGAAGACATATCCCTCGATGCGACCGAAAGTACACTCACGATACGGATGAAAATTGAAGGCCAAACATACAAAGAGACTGTAGACCTTCCGGCGAGAGTTGACCCGACAAGCGCTACCGCAAGCTGCCGCAACGGCATCCTCGAAGTCAATCTCAAGCGAGTAGGGGAGTTAAAGACCCCCATAAAAATAACATGACTGATGGTGGGGGGGTTTGCGGCGATGTCTGCGTGCTTGTGCCAACGCTCAATGAGGCAGAGACGATCTTTAACCTCGTGAAGAATTTTGTGTCAGCAGGTTACCGGGTGCTGGTGATCGACGGGCACAGCACTGATGATACCCGCAAGCTTGCCACAAGCGCTGGTGCCGAGATAATCGTCCAGACTGGAAAAGGCAAGGGGCAGGCGGTCCAGCAGGCGTTTGCCACGATCAAGGACGAATATCTGGTAATGATCGATGGCGATGGTACATACCTGCCAGGTGAGATTGATGTGGTGCTTGAGCCTGTGCTTAACGGGCAGGCAGATCACGTCATCGGAGATCGACTCGCCAATTTCTCGCCAGGCGCATTTACAAAACTCAATTTAATTGGAAATAAAATTATTAACCGGATGTTTGGGCTTATTTATGGCGGATCGCTAAAGGACATCCTGTCAGGATACCGTGCTTTCAATAAGAATGCGTATAAATGGATCGAACTGGATGCCACTGGTTTTGAGGTCGAGACTGAGATCACAGTCGAGTGTGTCAAGAAGGACTTAAGGATTGTTGAGGTTCCGATCACCTACCTGCCAAGACGGAAAGGTGCTGCGACGAAGCTAAACCCGGTCATGGACGGGGCAAGGATAGGGATGACCATATTCAAGCTTGCAAAGCTGCACAATCCAATGATCTACTTTGGAATGCTCGGAATGCTGTTCATGATCTCAGGCATCGGGGTCGGCATCTACGTGGTGAACGAGTGGTTCCATAACATTACGCATGTCCCGCTCACGATTCTGGCAACGCTACTCGTCATCGCCGGACTCCAGTTGTTCATATTTGGTTCGATCGCAAACATGATCGTTGCGCTGCATTACAAGACCGTGCGGGAGATCAGGCGCAACATTATGGGGAATCAGTAGCACTAGCACTAACTCCCCTTACCGGACTGCTGCTGAACCGCCCCGGCATCTCAGGTGCGACAAATACGAAAGCAGCCGCCCGGATAACATCCTGTGGTATCCGTTGGCAGATCGCTTGAGATGTAGCAGGATGCCGCAATCATCCCTGACGATGGTAACCGGGAACATTTTGTCTGATGTTCATGCACCTCATGCGTTGACCTGCACAGCGGCACATTGTCGATGATCTGTGGTACGCCCGCAAACGCCGTGAATTCCGAGTAATACGTCTCAGACCAGCCTGCACCGTACACTTGCATGTATACCGCGTAATTTCCGATTTCATCGATCTTGATCGGGACTTTTGATCCGTTGAATGTCTGGTTAAAGACGACCTCATGGTTTTCCGTCTCTACGCGCATATATGAGCGCGTAACATCCTCTGAATAGATGAAGAAGTCGGATTCCTCGCCAACCTCAAGCCCTGCGATATGGAACCGTTCGATGATCGGCTTGTACTGTACATCATAAGACCTGGTCACGGTTGTTTTGTTATTTGACCTGACTGTTATGTTGTTTCTGCCATAGTCCAGCGAATTGATCGGTTGATCTTGTCTGGTTATGGACTAAGTCACATTGTTGATGATCACTCTGGTATCGGCATCATAATTGCTCAGATGCAGCACTTGATCCCGGGGATCAAGATCACCTTCTATATAATATGTCAGTTCCACTGTGTCGTAGCAGACAAGCGTGCATTTTGCCTGCGGGTATCCAAGATAGCCGATGAGAACCACAAGCCCCATACATGCGCATAGCAGGGTCAGGTTCCTGATCGCAACAACCCCCGCGTCCTACATAGTTATTTATTCTTATATTGCACAACCTATTAGTACATTAGTACATCAGCATATTAGCATATTACCACATCCGCACGTAGCCCCATAGGGTAGTGGCCAATCCTGCGGGCCCTTGGAGCCTGTGACCGCGGTTCGAATCCGCGTGGGGCTATCAGCGATATGATTATATGCGGGTACAATGTAATATCGCATGAGTGATCGACATGTTATCGGTGAATGAGGCTGCGGTTGATGTTGTGGATGAGATGATCTGCTGGAGCGAAGAGTTGAAGATCAAGGTGCATACGCTCGACAATGGGTCAACGGTCGTTGACTGCGGAATCGAGGTTTCGGGAAGCTACGAAGCTGGTTTACGATTCATCGAGGCATGTATGGGCGGTCTTGGAACTGCGTCGCTTGGTGTGCGCCGGATTGGCAATCTACCGCTTGCGTTCGTCGATGTCGCTACCGACCATTCCTCCATCGCGTGTCTCGGTGCACAGACTGCAGGCTGGCAGATCGGCGTCGGAGAATATGTTGCGATGGGTTCGGGACCGGCGCGTGCACTTGCGCGGAAACCGACCGAGATTTTTGACCGGATAGCGTATCACGACGATGCCGAGTGCGCGGTCATCGCACTTGAGTCAGACAAACTCCCTGATGAAGAGATCATGCAGTTCATCGCAGACGAGTGCAAGGTTGATGTTGATGAGGTTGTTGCGCTGGTTGCGCCGACCACATGCCTTGTTGGCTCGGTTCAGGTAGCAGGGCGGGTGATCGAGACCGGGATTCGCAGGTTGCACGAACTTGGGTTTGATACAAGGAATATCCAACATGCCACAGGGACTGCGCCGATTGCTCCGGTGATGCTCGACGAGATGCGTGCAATAGGCTCAACAAACGACAGCATTATATACTACGGGTCGGTGGTGCTCACCACCAGGGGCTTTGACGAGGAAATATTCAAACAGGTGCCTTCCAAAGTCTCAGAGAACTATGGCAAGCCGTTTTACAAGACGTTTGAGGCTGCGGGATATGACTTTTGCAACATCGATACAGCTATCTTTGCGCCAGCCGAGATCATGGTAAGTGACCTTGATGCCGGAAAGACCTACCACACGGGCTATTTGAGCGAGGAAGTGACCCTTGAATCTTATGGGATTCGTGGGATATAATTAAGTGATTATAAATGAATTATTAAGGAGTTATTATGTTTCCAACAAAGAAAGTCCAATCAATGATCGGCTCAAGGGTACAGGTCGAGATGAAGGGCGACGAGCAGCTGCTCGAAGGTACGCTTGAGAGCGTGGACGACTATCTGAACCTGCATCTGCTTGATACCGTAGAAATCGTTGACGGGGAACAGATGCGTTCACTGGGGCAGGTCGTTCTTCGCGGCAACAATATCATTCTGATCATTCCGGTTGAATAGGAGGCAAACGGCAGATGGAGGAGATCGAGGAACAGGCACTGGATATGATACGTCGCAACACAGATGGCGTTTTTCAGAGCCGAATCTGGAAGGAACTGGGCATCAACAGCAGGCAGTGCTCGCGTGCCATCCGCAAGCTGCTGGACGAAGGTCTGGTAGAACGCGAGTCTGTGGTGACTGGTGGCGTGCGGACATACAAAATCAGCTACTTTGGCGAGGTTGTTGGCGTCAATAAATATGAACTGATGACCGCAGGGGACGTCTTTGACCCCTGTGCTGGCTGTATCGATGATTGCACCCCCATCAGATGCACATCGCTTAATAGGTGGATCCGGGCGCTGGATGTGGAATCGTGAGTGAGATCACCGCTGGTGTGTATGGCATCGTGGCGGTAGTCACACTGGTATTTGCGTTCTGGGCGGTTATGCTGATAGACTGCCTGAAACGCCCGAACGACAAATTCCACACCGAAATGGCGAATGCGAAGTCTATGTGGACAAAGCTGCTCATCGTGGGCGTGCCGTGGTGTGGGATTGTGTACTTTGTCAGCGTTAAGAATAAGGATTGAAGAAAACATCGGGGGGCGGTGCAGGGCATGTCCGGGCATTCACGCTACCAAGGGGCCGGAGATTTTCATAAATCTTCCAGTGGGATGTGGGCGATATCTGTGTAATTTTGTAGTTAACTAAACACGTACAGTGAGCTCAATAACGGTCAATTCGGCGGAGGAGAAATTAAGATGCGAACTCCACAATTGCTGCCGGGCAGGGAGGTCACATGAATGTTGTCCAGGAGCCGGCGTCAGGGGTTTTCATGGTAGATAGTCTTATGGATTGCTATCTATAACGTTCAGGTGCCACCCCCCGGGAGACCCGGACTATAGAAAGATCCTTCCCCGAGATCAGTTAGATCCTGATTGGACCTGGATCATGAAGCTCCGAGTCTGCCCCGATTGCACACTTGGCGGTGCTGGTTGCAAGACCATGGCAGGACGCGGGTGGTGCTGCGAAGAGTGGATCAGACCACTCAATCAGACCAAACACGGCACGAAAAGATGCCGGGAGACATAAAAGAGGTATAATATGAAACACATAAAAACGATAACACTCGTACTTGTCCTTGCGCTTGCAATAGCATTTAGCGGGTGCGTGGATTCGAATTCCACTGATTCCACTGCTGATTCCGCCGGAGATCATGCAGACGAAACGGGCAGCGCCGGTGACACCGCGGATACTGCCGCACGCTATCTCGATCTGATCGATGTAGACTCTATGCACTATAAGGCAACGGCATTTGGCGATGATAATAATAATGTCGTGATCGAGGAATGGCGCAAGAAATCAGGAGACCTCTGGCTATTCAAACTCGTGGTGAGCGATAACCAGGCGCTTGGTTCGGATATTATCATTCTGCAAAACGAAGACGGGTTATACATGATCGGAGAGGACGGCATCGCAGTCAAGTCCATGGAAAGCTCCAATGACAACATCGGTTTCATGAATCCATTCGGAGGTTATGGCTATTACGGAGACGATTCCACATGGGATGATACATGGGTTGTAGACCAAGATGCCGAGTATCTGGGTCGTAAAGCGATCAAACTGGATTATGGTAAATTGTGGCAGCTCCAGCAGGCACTCGGAGACGAAGATCTCTCCCCGGAAAAAGCCGACCTCATCGTGGACAAGGAGACCGGGTTTACGCTGCTGATTGACTGGAAATGGTCGTACGATGGCGAAACCGAAGGCATGCGCTACGAAGTCACCGCGTTTGAGGTGAACGAAAACGTTCCGGACGGCACGTTTGACGTTCCGGAGAACACTGAGATACTGGATATCGTAGCGCTTGGGGTGATTGGCGATGGCGAGCTACCCCCCGGAGTGCCACCGATACCATCATTTCCCGATTGATTAGCGACAACGATTCCGCAGGTGGCGGAAGTGGGTTGCCATACAATTTGGCAGCCCGAATTCTTTTTTATGATATATTATACAATTTTCCGGTTTCCAATTCAGCCCCCGGTCCGCGCCTCCATCCCTAATCCCGATCCACCTGCACAACCTCGACCCCTGCCTCTTCAAAGAACTCAAGCGCACGAGAGTCCGGGTATGCATGCGTAAAAACCACGCGGACGATGTTTGCATTGATAATCATCTTTGCACAGAGCACGCACGGCTGGTGGGTGCAGTAGATCGTGGTCCCCCGGGTGCTCACGCCGTGCAACGCAGCCTGGATGATCGCGTTCTGCTCGGCATGAACCGCCCGGCAGACCTCGTGCATCGTTCCTGACTCGATATTCTCCTGATCCCTGATGCAACCAATATCGAGACAGTGCTCAAGGTTCCGGGGT
>JAYEGZ010000117.1:0-2981 GCA_034659315.1 Methanobacteriota archaeon | reverse complement strand
CAATAAATTTATGCCACCCCAAAACAGATCAGAAACCATGAAAACAGTCACACTCCAATTACCGGACTATATAGCAGAGACGCTACCTGCAGAGGAATCGTCATTATGCGAAATCTTGAAATTGGGGTTAAAGCAGTTCAGGATAGAGAGGGCGATAAAGAGGTATAAGAAAGGCGGCGTGTCTCTGGCGAAAGCTGCCGAGCTGGCAGGCATTCCAATCGGGGAAATGATATCTATTGCTTATGCCCATGGATTGGAACCTAAATACGATGAATCACTCGTTGAATCCACGATAACTCCGGAAGTGGCAGTTAACCTGTGAAAATGGCAAAAATAACTGCCGTCTCCGACTCAGGTCCCTTGATGGCACTGGCAAAGCTTGGAGTTCTCTACAACGTGTTTTCGATTTATCCCGCGTTCATCATATCGGAAACGGTGTATCATGAGGTGGTGACATCAGGCTTGGTCATCGGAGCCAGAGATGCAATGGATGTAAGTAAATTCTGTCGGAGCGGGGAGATTGTGATTTTCCGGTCAGGTGAAATCGAAGAAGTCCCGCTGGATACACCTTCTGAATTGCATCGGGGAGAATTGGAGGCAATAAGACTGGCTTTGCAGATTTCTGCCGATTATCTTCTCATTGATGACTTCGATGCCCGTCAGGTGGCAGAGGCGAATCTTCGGAATGCCCGGAAAAAGTCGGCTGCTACGACTGTGAAAGGAACCCTGGGTGTTCTGATCGAACTGTATCAAAGGGATTTAGTCTCTAAATCTCAACTTAAAGAGTGCCTGTTGGAAATAAAAAAACGTAAGGACATCTGGATAAGTTCCCGACTCTGTCAAAAGTTGATTAATGCATTGGACACTGGAGATTTGTGATCGTGTACATCAAGACTGCACAATGTGAGAATCTGATGAATCTTATTTTGTTACGACTCATAACACTTAATGCCAGCCAGAGAAGAGAATCCCACCCCACAAAAACTAAGACGCACGCGATAACATGACCACAACTCACTCCGCCCCCGGAAAGATCTACCTCTTCGGCGAACACGCCGTAGTCTACGGCAAGCGTGCGATCGCATCCGCAATCAACCTCCGCACAACCGTGGCAGTCAGAGAAGCGAACCAGACAAAAATCACATCCCTCCTCGGAACAACCGGCATCGATTACACGGTGCACCCCTACATCTCGCGGTGCATCGAATCACTCGACGTCCCCGCGGTCTCAATTAAGATCGACTCCGAAATCCCGGTTGGATCAGGACTCGGATCATCTGCCGCGGCAGTGATCGCAACGCTTGGCGCGCTCAACGCCAAGTTTGATCTCGGAATGACCCGCACAGCGATCGCAGCGACCGGACACGCAATCGAGCGGGAGGTTCAGGGCGCAGCATCGCCGACCGACACCTTTGTCTCGACGATGGGCGGTACCATCATGATAATGCCAGGGGCGTCGCCACCAGTGTCAGCGAAATTGAGGCTGATTGACTGCGACATCATGATCGGGGACACGCGAGAGTTCTCCTCCACAAAAGAACTTGTGGGAAACGTCGGGATTCTGCACGAGCACTATCCGGCTATCATGAATCCGATCTTTGACACAATCGATTGTCTCTCAGAGATCGGCGTGCCCTTGATCGAGAAGGGGGATTACCGCGCGGTTGGGGAACTGATGAATGTTAACCACGGGCTACTGGACGCGATAGGCGTTGGGAGCGCAAAACTTTCCGCGCTGGTCTGTGCCGCAAGAGATGCCGGCGCGTGGGGTGCGAAGATCACGGGTGCGGGCGGCGGCGGCTGCATCGTTGCGCTTGCCAGCGATGCGGAAGCTGTCACTTCTGCGATTGAGAACGCGGGGGGGAATGCAATCGCAACGAGCGCGAGTGAGGAAGGGTTTGCATCACGGTGAGTAAAACCATATATACCACACACAGCCGATAGTAGGTGTGCCATTTGAGCGTACTATGCAGTAATAGCCTTTCAGAGCGACACCACCCATCCAAAGTGTTTACAAACCAGAGGACTCCAGAAATATTTATCATGCCACACATAATGGAGATGCTCGGAACAACGCGGGTCACAGTGAAGGACGGGCGGGTCACCGATGTCGGCAAGCCCTGCATCAGGTGGTGCCCGCTCTTTGACAAGGTGCACAGCATAAAAGAGATCACTGAGGATGCGGTCCGTGCGAACATGGAATTTCGGATAGCAGAACTCGGGATGTTCACACCCGCCCGTAACCTCGATGTGGATGTTTTCGTGAACTTTGGCGCGTCCGAAGTGATGATGACCGGGCTTCGCAACGGGCTTATTGATACAACAGTCACCGCATGCGATGGGGCGGGCACAGTCATAACAGATAATCCGGGGCTCGTTCAGGGCATGGGTGCACAGATATCGGGGCTTATTGAGACTGAACCGATCCCGGAGATTATTGAGGGCATCAGGGGGCGCGGCGGGACTGTCGTTGACGAGGATGCGGCAAGCATCGATCCCATCGTTGGCGTGCGCCGTGCAGCCGAATCCAGATACGGGCGGATCGCGGTCACAGTCGTTGATCCGGGCACGGCGCTTGAGATCAGGAAAATAGAGTCCGAACTTGGCATAACAACGATCATCATCGCTGCGCACATCACAGCACTTTCCAGGTCAGAGATTGAGGATCTACTGGGGCTGGTGGATATCGTGACAGGCTGCGCATCGAAACACGTTCGCAATCTCATAAAGCCGCTTGCACAGGTCGGAACCGCGATTCCGCTATTTGCACTGACGCAGGCCGGAAAAGAACTCTTAATAGAACGGGCGAAGGAGATTGCGACACCGGTTCTAATCAATACGACACCGCTTCCAGTTCTGCCAGATGAGCGGCAGCCGGTTTAGATGAGGAATGCGAAAACCCTCCGCATAGTGATTATACCCCACACCGGCACAAACCCGAGCTTTTTCAAATCAGTTGCTACTCAATTCGTGAGATTCGT
>JAYEGZ010000116.1:0-2984 GCA_034659315.1 Methanobacteriota archaeon | reverse complement strand
GAGCGCAGTGGATGCGGCGACCAGTGAATCCTCTAAGATTCATGCCACACTGATCTCGATTGAAGCCAATATATCGCTTGATAGAAGATCAGACGCTGCTCTTGAGATAGAAAAAATAAAAGACAAGATATCCGAACAAGAGCCGCATCTGATCGAAGATTTTGTCGAGGTGTGTTTGAATCTCGCGCTCGGTGAATTGAAGATTGAAAACCGCGGAACTGCCACCAGACTCATGAAAATGGCTTATGATGCCGGCACCAACCTAAAAGATGACCGGACCAACGAATTGACGATGACATTCATAAAAGGTGCGGTAAAGTCCGGAGACATTTCGGTCACCAAAGCGGCGGTGGATGAGGTTATAAAACTGCACGGGGGTCAGTACCGGAAACTACTCAAACCCGTGATCGAGGCGGTGGAGATCGTTGAAACCGGAGACACTAAGAGATATTACAGCATCCAGATCGAAGAGCGGGAGATAGTAGCAGACATAGTGAGAAAGATTACCGGGTCTGATGAACTGTGCATGTTGTAGTCCGAAGTCCAGGCAAGGACGAGGTATCTTCAGATGACGCCGTCTTTTTCTTGTCTTGGTGGATAAGTTCATGGGATAATTATGCGGGCTCTACAGCAAATATAATGAAGCACGACGTACCATTTTTGATATGGCACCTAAACAGATACTGCACCACCATTTTTCGACTGGAGACTGTTTTAATTCGACGATATTAGGGCGACCAGAGTGCGGCCCGCGGTCTGCCAAACATATCCCTCCAGTCCGCATTACTCATGCCCGTAAAACAACCCCCCCTACACGCACCTTTCACCCCATATACCCCTGATACGCACCGTGGTATCCTTCGGTCCCGCTACGAAGTCCCACAAGCAGTAACTGCACGACACGCGCTCCCTTCTTAATCCTGAATCCCTGCTCATTAAACACAATAAGCAAACACTCGCTCCTGCCCTCGTAACCCGCATCCCAGACCGCGGTCTCAACACTTGCCCCGCATCGCAGAAGGCTTGATCTTGGTCTTGCGATCGCGATCATGTCTTTAGGGATGTGGACAATCTCTCTTGAGATGATCTTGTAGCTTCCAGCAGCTAAATTGATCCAGCCATCATCATCATCATCATCAAACGACATCTCGGTGCATTCGGAGAGCACCCGCTCGCTGTTTTCAAATGCAATCGATCCCCTTCCCGTAAACTCAAAAATACGGTCAACAGTAAGCTCGCATCCGTTCACCTGTATCTGGGTCTCAGGATCGATCATATCCTCAACAAGCGGAGGATTCATGCGCATCAGTTCAGTAATTTCATTCTTCGATAAAATCATAGTAGTTACAACTCCAATCACTTACAGTTACTCTTTTAACGCATCTCTTGCCTCTATAGTTGCCCCAGTTGCTTGCCAACGAGCGAGTCGGCGGTTGCAAGAAACGTGTCTGCCGCATCATCCGCCTTCGGAATTGCCGCTCCTGACGCGATGTTGTGCCCGCCGCCCCTGCCGCCCGCAGCTTCGGCTGCCACCCGGAGCACCTCTGCAAGATCAAGCCCGCGGGCGATCAGGCTTTTTGTGCCTCTTGCCGATATCTTAATCCGGTCGTCGCTCTCGTTTAACACGATGCACGGATTGTCCGGGTGCAGGAACCGGGTGACCGTGCTTGCGATGATGCCTGTTGCTTCGGCATCTTGGAGCTGGATGTATGTGATATGGTCTTTATGCATGATGCCGGGACGAGCAAGCTGCATATCCTTCACAAGGGCGCGCTGGTAGTTAATAGATTCTGTTGTGGCATGAGAGACGCCTGCTTGGTCACGCAGGCAGAGCGAGAGTGCAAGTCCGGTCTCGTTTAGCCGGGCACACGCATGAATGGCAGAGACAAGATCATCAACGTTCCGGATCACCTCGCGGTTCAGCAGATATACGTCGCCGATGATCGTTTCGATGACATCAGGGCTGCCTCTTGCAAGTAGCCTTAGTGTGAGCGCTGTCGCAAGTTTTCGGAGCTCTGGATCCGCGAGTCCGCTAAGTCTGCCGCTCACCCCGATTTCCTTGAGAAAATCATCTACCTTCGCCCGGTCGCCAGTGAAATCGAGATATATCTCGATATTTCGCTCAAGCAAGTCTGCAATATCCCCGTCCCCGATCCGGATCCCCTTTTTAACAGTTATGATGCCGTTTTGCACGCCATCGTCCAGGATGTCTGCGTTCGCCCCGATCATCAACTGTTTATCCCCGATTGCGCCTGCGATCGCAAGCCCGCACAGATCAAAATTCGCACTGCTAAGCTCCTTTGCAACCGCATAAGCAGTGCCCGACGCGGAAAGCTCAAATGCGCCGTCGATCCCCACAAGATGCGGGTTCACATGCGGGCAGGAGAGATCGCCGACCGGAGTGTGGTGGTCGATCACGACAATATCCCCTGCGACCTTGGATATGGCATCCGGGTGCCCGCTCCCCATGTCGCAGAAGATCGTGAGCATCTCGTCCTTGTCGGCGCCATCCGTGTCACCAGAACCGTCACCGCGCTCTTCATTCAACCGCTCCACGAATCCGTGGTCAAGCTGGCTTATGATGGTTGCATGAAATCGCTTGCCGAGTCTCATTAGTGCGTGGCATACGATGCCTGCCGCAGTAATTCCGTCCGCGTCGTGGTGCGAGACGACCCGTGCTGCCTCGTGGTCAAGGATCGATCGCGTGACATCAGATGTGTTCAGTTTTTCAATCATGCTTTGGATTTCGCAATTGGTAATCGGCTGTCTGCGGTGAAACCATTTTTCACACAAGTTATGAGATCACGAATCAGGGGGAAGTTGATTCGCGCACACGCATTTACCATTCGCAGAAATTCGTGATAAAACTTTGGGATCAGTTTTTTTGAGGGGGCGTAAAGTCCTGAACTGATCCCCCGATTTTTTCCGTCGTGTAATATGCTTCAACGGTTTACTTCAGCGGGTCATCACGCCACGGTTGTTTT
>JAYEGZ010000115.1:0-3008 GCA_034659315.1 Methanobacteriota archaeon | reverse complement strand
TGGCATGAAATCATTATGCTTTGGAAGTAGCAACAACTACTATAAATATAATACAAGCGTATGAGGTATAAATAAAATGAACGAAAATAACACTTTGAAATCGATAACTATTGGCATAATGCTGGTACTATCGATCGCAGCGCTATGTACTGGCATCGTATCTGCAAAACCGATAGAGATACGGGCTACGCCAGGATCGGTCACAGCCGGTTCTGATATGGAATTCGATGGGTTCACTTTCCCGGCGTTTCAGTACCTTATCAAGGCAAACGCTACCCCAGAATTCCTTGATCTCCATTTCACCAGTGATGGGGTGATCGAAGAGAATGATGCAGTTTACACGACAAAAAAGTATAAGATGTCTATGCGGTTTATCAAGTTCATGGGTGCTGAATATCGCTCACTCGATCCGGATAAGGTGAATCTGTTGAGCAAGATACTAATCTGCTTTGATAAGTATGATGCGCCAGAGGAGGGCAATACAAAGAAGATTTTGGCGACAGGCGAGACATGGGAACTCAAGGAGGGGTACAGTCTTGTGGTATCACAGATTGACCTCAAGGGCAACAAAGTATATCTAAATCTTTATAAAAAAGGTGAACCCATGTATAACGAAGTTCTTGAACCAGGGGATTATTTTGTGTACAACCAGACAATCGACGATGTGGATGATGTTACCATCTTCACATGTCTTGTTGATGCAACATTCCGCGGAACCGATTCCAATGTTGCGGTACTCAAGGTGGTGAGGCAGTACTCAGACACCCCGAAGAAGATTGAGATCGGTCAGGAGTATGGAGACTTTGAGGTGAAAGAGATCACAGATAAGATGATCAAACTCAAAAATACCAATACAATTTCCTTTTCGCTTAATGAACGAGGAGATTTGCTTGGTGATTGGATCAAGTTCAGGGTCTCTGAGAAGGGCTGGTGGGGCTATGCGTATATAGAGAAAGAGTGCGCGACTCTGGAAGGCAAGGAATCCACTGAAAAAACCGGGTCACCACCAGTAGAGACTCCGGTAGCAAACAACGCCCCAACCACCGCGCCAACCAGTGTGGCAGATACAGATACCGGTGGCGACGCTTCCGAAGACGCGCCCGTCGCACCTCCGGAGGATGCCGATGCCATGAAAGACGACCCTGCACCGGAGACTGAAACTGATGCCACGCATCCAGAATCTGTTCCGGGTTTTGGGGTTCTGTCTGCTATCGCTGGACTTTTTGCGGTTGCCTATATTAGACGGCGGAAGTGAAAGGGGTGGATATCGCTCTTGCAAGACCTGTGGCTCATGTTCACAGGTCTTTTTGATTTTATTGCTTTTACCGAAGACTGAAGGTAGTTATGCCAGATATCCCCCATCTTCCTTCGCAGACATGATGATCTTTCAGTTCATAAGACCCTTTCTCCGGGATGCGGATCGATTCAACCTCCAGATCGGATGGCATCTCCTTTACTCTTCTGCCATACCCGACTGCATTTTCACATCTGTGTCTTCTGCATCAGTCTCGGTCTCGGTCGCAGGTTTTGCTAGCACGTACAGAAACATATTCCACCCACAATTCGGGCAGCCATTTAAAATATCGGCTGAACCGCCCTCGAACATCGGTCCGCGGTTGGTGCACTTGTTTCTTCTGTGTTGGGTAGAATCAAAAAGAATTGGCTCTTTGGTATCTCGAGTGGCAGTGACCAAAACTTGGAACGAGATCAATCATTTTATCCAACTCGCCCACTCTGGTTCCGGCGGCTTATTAGGAATTTGGTCAATTTCTGGCAGTTTTTATACCTCCAGCGCTGCTACGCTTACGCTCACAGTGCGCAAGCATGCGGCGCAGCCATCACTGAGCACTTAATACCACACAAGCATGATTCAGCTACGAGATGCTTGCACACGCGAACTACAGAAAGAGCCATCAGAAATTATACCCCTTCTCGCCGTGCTGCGTCTGATCAAGCCCGATGTTCTCCTCGCTCACAGAGACTTTGAGTCCCAGCGTCTTATCCAGAACAAAACCGATCCCTATCGTTCCGACAACTGCGTACACCATCGCGATCGCGACGCCCTCAAACTGCAGGAAGAGCTGGTGTGGGTTACCAGCAAGTAGCCCCGCAGCACCAACGGTCGCAAAGACGCCTGTCAGAAGCGCTCCTGTGGTTCCGCCGACACCATGAACCCCGAAGACATCGAGCGAATCATCATAGCCAAGCTTTCCTTTCAGCATCACTGCACTGTAGCAGACAACCCCTGCGACAGCACCAATAGCAAGTGCAGCCATCGGTGTCACAAATCCGGCGGCAGGCGTTATCGCCACGAGACCTGCAAGAATTCCTGTTGCAAACCCGAGCGCAGTTGGTCTTCCGGTGCCCCACCATTCCGCAGCCATCCACGTAAGTCCGGCTGCTGCGGGCGCAACAAACGTTGTCATGAATGCGAGCGCTGCGATCTCGTTTGCAGCCAGTGCGGAGCCAGCGTTGAACCCAAACCAGCCAAACCAGAGGAGACCGGTTCCGATGAGTGTGAGTGTTACGTTGTGCGGCTTTATGACATCCACACCGTAACCCTTCCGTTTGCCAAGGAAGACGAGGATCGCGAGTGCTGAGATTCCGGATGTTATGTGAACGACGGTTCCGCCTGCAAAGTCGAGTGCCTCGCCTGTCAAAAACCCGCCACCCCAGACCCAGTGGCAGACCGGCGCATAGACGATCAAGCTCCAGAGCGTGATGAACGCGATGTAACTCTTGAACTTGATGCGTCCGACAACAGCACCCGAAATAAGCGCGGGCGTTATGATTGCAAACATGCCCTGGAACGCAACGAATGCATACGTCGGGATCGTTCCTGTCATTGAATTGTGGTCGATTCCTGCAAGGAAGATGTGGTCAAGTCCACCGACAAACCAGTTCCCCGGGCTAAATGCGAGCGAATACCCAACCACAACCCAGAGCACAGCGACGATCCCCATAACGACGAACGAGTGCATCATGCTGCTTAAGACGTTCTTCCGCCG
>JAYEGZ010000114.1:0-3034 GCA_034659315.1 Methanobacteriota archaeon | reverse complement strand
CAGGATGGCTGGACATGCAATTCACACCAAATGAAAAACGCGTACTTATAACACTGAACGAACTGAAAGGATCGACACCGGCAGAACTTGCAGGAAAGTCTAACCTGAATCCTGACGCCCTGATGCAATCGGCATTTCTTCTTGAGGAAAAGGGACTTGTGGCCGTTAATGAATCCGTAACAAAAATATACACCCTGACCAACGAGGGTCAGGAATGTGCAAGCGACGGACTCCCCGAACGCAGGGTAATATCACACATACAAGCCCACAGCGAAAAAATCACGACTTCGGATCTTAAAAATAAATTTCCACCAGCCATGGTCGGGATATCCCTTGGCTGGCTTCGGCGCAAGGGGTGGGCTGCGATCGTGGATGCTGAGGTCCTGCCTGCCAGCGATGCGGCGCCGGATACGGGCGCAGATGAGGCGGTGCTCCGGATACTGCTTGAAGGGGGCACTCCAGGGGAAGACACCCATAAAAATGCAGTGAAGGATCTCATCAAGCGAAAACTGGTTAATGTAACCGAGAAAAAACTCAGGACTATCGAAATAACCGAAAAAGGCATAGAACTTGCAGCCGGGCTTTCAGGTGTGGAAGATGCGGAAGAAATCGTACAATTGACATCTGATATAATACGAAGCCGCAAATGGGATAATATCCGCGCTTACAACATTCATGCACCCGTGCCGCGGGCGCACTGTGTGAAAATCCACCCATACCAGCGTTTGATTGACCAGATGCGAAGGATACTGCTTGACATGGGATTTACCGAGATCAAAGGAGAGATCGTGCAGAGTTCCTTCTGGAACTTCGATGCGCTCTTCCAGCCACAAGATCATCCTGCGCGGGAGATGCAGGATACGTTTTATCTTGATTCCGAATCTGAACTACCGGAATACTATGGGAAAGTTAAGGAGGTTCACGAAACCGGTGGTGGTACAGGCTCAACCGGGTGGGGCGGTAAATGGAGCGAAGAACTGTCAAGAAAAGAGGTTCTTCGCACCCACACTACTGCGATTACAATTAAGTACCTCACAGATCATCCGGATCCTCCAAAAAAGGCGTTCTGCATCGACCGCGCATACCGTCGCGAGTCGATCGATCCGACGCATACGCCCGAGTTTGAGCAGCTCGAAGGCGTGGTGATGGACCCGGGCGTCTCGTTTGCCAACCTTCTTGGGTATCTTGTCGAGTTCTACCACCATATCGGATTTCCGGATGTGCGGTTCAGACCCGGGTACTTTCCGTATACGGAGCCGTCTGTTGAGCCAGAGGTCTACGTAGAGGGTCTTGGATGGGTCGAACTCGGCGGAGCAGGAATATTTCGGGAAGAGGTGACCGCACCACTTGGAATCGAGTGTCCTGTGCTTGCATGGGGGCTTGGCGTCAGCAGGCTTGCGATGCTCCGGCTTGGGCTAAGGGATCTGCGGGCGCTGTATCAGCCAGACATCGACTGGCTGCGGGAGAGCCCGGTCTGTGTGGATGCCAGAGGCGGGATCTGAGCGATTACGCAAAAACGGGGGAGGGTGTGGAATTCCGGCTGTGCACCAGGATCATGCCATCACCCGCGTTTAGTAGGATTGTGGTGATCCTGTCTACGGTTCCGGTTGCGAGTTTACCATTCACCCCCCCATCCCCGGAAACCCATACTTCCATAAATTCATCTCATGCATCCCCTCTATCGGCTTTTTGAACTCCCGTATCGCACGTTTTACCTCTTTTAACTCTTGATCACCGTAAATACCCAATCTCGTGCAGGAAAGATGAGAAATGTTCGGCTTATCCGACCGCACCACCAACGAGGATGTGCCTCGTACACGTGCGTAATATGACCGCCCCCGCGGCGGAAACGTTTTTATACATCAATGTTATCTATATCTAACATGGAGTTAGAAATAAATAACTTAAACAACAGAAACAGTATCAGAGGATGAAAACAGATGAAAAAACAGACGAAACAGATAGCAGTAGCCGCAATAGTCCTTGCCGCCGTCCTGCTCACCGGATGCGTCGATCAGGTGTCTGAGATGTCAGCAGACGAGATCGCGTCCATGATGGAGGCGAAGCAGGCAGAGATTGTGGACTTCTCAGCCACCATGGTCATGACCTCATCGTTTGGCGGAGAGGACATAACCATGCATGCGACAATGGTGACAATACCGCCAGACAAGAGTCGCGTCGAATACATTGAGCCAGCAGAACTTGCCGGCATGGTGATGGTCACAAACGGCAGCATGATGTGGACATACGATCCTGAAAATAATCAGGTGACGAAGATGGCGATTCCGGAGGGTATGCCATCTGGGATGGATTATACCCAGATCGTCAAAGGCATTCTTGATGAGAACGATATATCCCTCGAAGGCGTCGAGGACGTTGGTGGACGGAGCACTTATGTGATCGAAGCAACGCCCAAGAATGAATCTAATCGTAAATTCATCTCGAGGACGCGTATATGGGTCGATCGTGAAAACTGGATGCTGCTCGGGACAGAGATGTACGATGCAGACGGCAATCCCATGATAAAAGTTGAATACAGGGATATAACGTTTAACACGGGAATTCCAGACAGCGAGTTCATATTCGAGGCGCCTGCTGGAGCCGAGGTTGTGGAGACATCGCTTGAGGATATGATGCCTGAGAAGATGACGCTTGAGGAAGCGAGAGCCAATCTCACGTTCAATCTTACGACCCCGGGGTACCTGCCGGAAGGATATGGGTTTGAGCATGCGATAGTCTATGGCGATGCGGTGTTTGGCAACGGACAGGAGATGGCGTCGCTGCAATACACTGATGGATCCGGGGCATTATACCTCACAGAGCAGGTCAGCGATGATTCAGACCAGCCAGAACATGCGATGGGCGAACCCGAGATTGTGAGTATCAACGGTACCGACGGAGAGTTTACGTCCATGTTCGGCATGAACACGCTTCAGTGGAGCGCAGATGGCATCGATTACTCGCTGTCAGGTGCGATTGGGAAGGACGAGCTGGTGAACGTAGCGGAGTCGCTTGTGTGACTCCGTATTTTTTT
>JAYEGZ010000113.1:0-11931 GCA_034659315.1 Methanobacteriota archaeon | reverse complement strand
ATTACACCAGGAAAAGCGATTCTCGTCGTCGCATCCTCCGGGGTTATATCGTCTTCATCAAAAGAATATATGATATCACAGCCCTCGTTTATCCAGTACTCTATCTCGGGTTCCTTTGTGTCTTCATAGACTACCAGGAGATTGAGCCCCGAGATCGCAAACTTTGCATAGCCTGTGCCCGTATTCTTTACAACCGCGGTATAATTGATCCTGCTGCCGTTTCCATCCTCGATGTAATTAGTCACATTATAGCAATACGTACCGCTTGGATAGTCAAAAGTATCGTACCCCTTCCGATCGGTGTACCGGTCGTCCGCAGGTATCGTGTGACCGTCGAAGGTGACCTCAACATTGGCATCAATGCCAGTGGTGCCTTCCTTACTCCAGGTCCAGTATACATACAGCCGTGCATTCCTGACGGTTGCATTAGCGGGGAGCGTCAGGTTGCACTCGACTGCATGTTCATCCTCTGGGCTCATCTCGCCCGAGTAGCTGCTGTTTCCAATGGTGTACACGACACTGCCGTTGATTGTACCGTGCTCAAACGTCTCAATCGAGTCATCGCCATAGTACCCCATCGACTCGCCCACGCTAACAGCGGAGACTTTCTGGTTGTTTGTCTCGTCTGCTTCGTCAATAACGCTGTTGACATCCACCATCGCAGAGAGTGTGTAATCGATAGTCTCATCAGGATTCCAGATGAATTGCACAGTTTTGCTCTCGCCTGCGCCGAGATCCGGAATGCGGACCGATCCAAGGAGGATGCTTCCCACCGACAACTCGAGATTGAACGCGTCCTTGACATCATAATCACCCTGATTTCGGACGATGACCTCAATTGTATTGTCCTTCTCCGCAAAGACCCGGTCAGGCACTTTGATCTCGGTGATTGTCAGATCCGGTTTCGTCTCTGCCGAAGGTGGTGTTGGTGTCGGTGTTGATGCGCCGCCGCTCTTCAGCGTGAGCACCGCAATGAACGGATGAATCGCGGTTTCAGTGCCCCTCTCAAATAAGATGGTATTTTCTGCCGTATTAAAATATGAAGAGACATCGAAGGTCTTGAGATCGAAACCGTAAGCAGAATCCCCCATGCTGTCCGCCACATCATCGCCCCCGATCTGGTTGCCGTTCATGTAGAGGTAATCAGTCTCTCCGGGATCTCCGCAGAGATACCCCACAGTGAGGCTTGCATCCGAATTTGCGGATGTTGCAGCAGCGAATGGGGTGGTGCATTCATCGTGCGGCGTCTTGTGGTTCAGATTCTCGTGCCCGTCGTTTATCCAGTATTCAACCTCCGGTGCACCATCGTTCTCACTCTCGTAGACCGCTGCAAGCGTGATGCCGTAAACCCTGCCATCGATGTCGCCGGCAGTCACGACTGATACGGTGTTGGCTCCCTTTGTGAGACCGGAGGTGACCTCATACGTCACAAGGTACACCCCGTAGCCGGTGCACACCACATTTGAGTTGTCGTCCGCTGTACCTGCAAGATTCAGCGTCCCGAGCGCCGCTCCATTGACTGTAGTCTCGACCGTTCCGGTGTAATCCGGGTTTCCGCCCCATATACCGACATATAGGCGGGCATAGACCACGTCCCCGGGTATATCGAAGCTCTCGGTATATGGTGCGCTCTTGGCATCCTCGTTACCATGCCCGCCAGCCACATACACATCCCCGGCAACGGTGCCATGCGCAACAGAAACGATCGGCGTACCATCGAATTTGTAATCCGCCCCCGCTTGCTGGGCAAGGGTCAGCAACAATATACATAATAGTAGATATTTAAAATTTGTCATAATTTATATCACTCCAAATAATTTTTTGTATGCTATTATCCGTTTTACGTTCCATCCATACCTCATCGGGTTATCCCTCCTTCATGGCATCTCGCATCCGGGTTCATGGCAGTCCCCGCGCTACAATGATCGATGCAATAATCGTGAGAATTGCAAGGAGCGATCCGAACCCTGGTGTCGATTTCAGTGGCAATTCCGGTATCGATTCCGTTGACCCGGAAGATGGTGCCGGAACCATCTCGTTATGTTCCACGATCAGCACTGCGCCAACGGGCTGCAGGTATCCATCTATCTTCCGATCGTATGTCATGGTGTTCTGCGGCTGGATATACTCGGTAACATCCCGGGAGTCAAGATCAAAGCAGAGGTCCCTCCACACATACGCCCCGCCCTCGATGCACCCGCCATCCGCCGCATCCTCCGCAATCAGGTGGCTGTTGAAGGAGAGCGTGTCGTTCACACCCTCATTTCCAGAGAGGTACATCGTCCAGAGTTTGGCAGACTTGATGTCCCCGGAACTCCCGAACATCCGCTCAAAAGAGACCGTCTCACTGTTGTGCTCTGTCCGGTAATTCAGGTTTATATTCCCCTCGCAAATCCAGTATTCCTTACTGGTTTCGGCGGAATCGCTGTAGATCGCAACGAGCGTAGTTCCCTTGACCCTGCCATCGATCTTGCCGCCTGTTGTGATCGTTACAGTGTTGTCATTGCCGCCGTTGGTATATGCCGCCACATCGTAATGAATCCAGTATTCACCGTTTCCAGAGCAGTAGACATCTGGATTGGTGTCGTTTAACCCCATAAGAGTGATTGTTCCGAGATCATGCCCGTTGAATACCACCGAAACCCAGCCAGTCGCTTCCTTTGTGCCACCTTTCACACCCACATAGAGATATGTGAAGAGATGATCGGGAGGAACATCTTCGAAGACCTCTGTGTATGGCGAGGTGCCCACCCCGTGCCCGCCATCGACATAGACGCCTCCTACAACGGTATCGTGCCTGATCGTATATAGATTGAATCCGTCGGGTGTGTATTGTGCGGATGCAGCGGGTAGAGTGGCTATCAGGAGTGTTGCGGTCAGTACGTACCAGATTTTGTTGACATGACGGTGTGCATTCTCTCTAACGATATTCCAGTTCATGATCGTATTCTTAGTGCAATGATTGATACAGTGATTATGAGAATCGTAAGGAGCGATCCAAACCCTGGTGTCGATTCTGCTGGCGGTTGATGCGATCCGTAAGAGATCACAAGAAACGCGTTGCTCGGGGCCATGAAGTCTCCATCATCCTTGATCTGCACCGTGTTATCGCTGGCTACCAGATGCGCCATCACATCGCGCTCATCGATTGCAAGATCCGGATATGGATCGCCTGCGTACACACCGCGATACATCGCCTCATTGAATGTCAGGGTGTTTTCACCCTTATCCCCTGAAGCAACGACGGTTATGAGGGTTGCTTTCGTCGCGTCCGCCACATCGCCCTGATGGACATCTCCCTCGAAGACAAGTTCTGTGGTTGCCGCCTCCGCCGTTATGCCGACCTCCTCACTTGCGTAGATGACATCGCATCCTTCTTTGACCCAGTACCGGGTCTCATCCCCGTTTGGATCGTTGTAAATAACCAGAAGCCCGATTCCGTTCATGCTGAACTTTTTAAAGTCGGTGGCTACATTTTCAACGACTGCCGTGTACGCTCCGCCGGATTCAACCTGATCGGTAACATCGTAGCAGTAGGTTCCAGCCGGATAATCATAAGGCGGTGTTCCCTTACGGTCCGTGAATGCCTGGTCGGGATTTATCGCATTCCCCCCGAATGTAACCTGCATATCCGGATACGTGCCATCGCTCCCGATGTAACTCCATGTCCAGTACGTATACAGTCGTGCGAACTCGACTGTTGCACCTTCCGGGAGTTCGATCGGAAGATTAGCGGTGTATGTGGCGTTAGGGTGTAGCCTGCCAGAGTACTTACTGTCCCCGATTGTGTATATTAGGTCTCCTTGAAGGGTTCCGTGTCGGTATGTTAGAAGCGGACTTTCGCCGGCGTAGCTCTCTCCAGCGTGCTGCTCGCTCTGTTCTTGCCCGCCGGAGGCATTCGCTATCGCTATGACAGGTATGATGGATAATATAAGTATTGCTATTATAATATGTCTCATGATATCATTCACCGATATGTAGTATTACTAATTTGTGTGTGTGTGGGCACGTGAACCTTGTGATATATAAACATTTCCCCAACTTGCGCGCCCCACCCCCACGTCTCCGAAAGAAATTTGTCATATATACAGCAGGTTCACCGTATGTGTTTAGCTTGGGTGAAAAAACCACGGGATTTCACGAGATTGACACACGGAGATGGTAGTATGCATGAGGGACTGTTACAGAATAACAGGCAGTGCCGCGCACACCTCGTTTTGGTAGTACTCGTTCCACTCCTTATAATTCATGCCCGAGTTGCATGGCAGTTTCTCCCGAAACTCCTTTGTAAGTTTATAACAGCCGTCACTGACCCACAGGGTATGGAAATCGAACTGGTCAAAGTCGCCCCACTCTTCAAGCGAGAAAAGCGGCGAAAATCCCACCTCGATGCATCTCTGGTAGAGCGGTGTGCCGGGATACGGGACAAAAAACGAGAGGAGAAAGTCCAGTTTTGCAAGATCGCTCTCTTCATGGAAGATATCGATCATCTGGTTCATCACCTCAAACGTGTGCGCAATCTCGGTCTTTGTATCAATGCCCGGAATCCCGACCATGAACGAGCCCCGGAGATCAATGTCGTGTCTCGCGCAACTGTGGGTGCATTTGAGGATATGGTCAACCGATGCGCCTTTTCCCATAGCGTCGAGCGATGGCTGGTAGCCGCTCTCAAACCCGATGAAAACCTCCCGAAGCCCTGCGCTCCGCAGAAGCTCCCACACGCTGTCATCGAGGCGGTGCAGACGCTCCATCCGCCCGTTTACACTGACCAGGTTCAGATTTAAGTTCCTTTCGATCAGGAGTTCTGCGATCGCGCTGATACGCCTTATGCTGACGAAAAAGTCACTGTCCCGGATCATGAACGTGTCGACTCCGTATTCTGTGTGCAGCTTCTCGATCTCCGAGACTGTCCTCTCCGGTGTGAGGGCGGTCCATTTATGCTTGCAGAACAAAGGCTCTGAGCAGAAGAAACACTTTGCAAGGCACCCTCTACTCGTTTCGAAATCAACACAACGATCTCCGAATCGATATGACTTGATGTATCGTTCCATCTCGATTAGATGGTATGGCATGTCGCAAAACTCGTTTATATCCGAAAATTCGCGGTCAGGGTTGGTTATGACCTTCACACGTTCCTGCCCCTGCCATATATCTTGCGCGGGTTCTTTGTATGTGATCCCGGGCAGCCCTTTGAGGCTGCGTCCGTCACTAAGCCTGCGCACAAGTTCCTGGAGCGTATATTCGCCCTGTCCCCGCACCACAATGTCGATATTCGGGTTCGTGATTGTCTGCTCTGGCATTGTGGATGGGTGGTAGCCACCCCAGACGATCGGAAGCCCCGGGTACCGCTCTTTCACGGCAGCCGACACCTCAAGCCCGTCCCGGATCTGGTAGCATGTCATGCTGCTCACCGCAAAGAGCAGGGCATCGTTACATGCAGCAAGGATCTGTTCGGTATAGTTCTCATCCACGACCGCGTTAAATATTCTCACGTCGTAGTCATCCGCAACCATCCGTGCAATTGCAAGAAGAGAGAGCGGCGCATTGACAAGCGGAACTTTTGCGGATGTTGTGGCGTGTTCTTCGATGCTTCGCACGGGTAACGGGTTGAATAGCACAACAAACTGCTTATCAGGGGTTTTATGGGCTTGTGACATGGGAGTTTGATTTGCGATATAACCGACGTTTCACTGAGGTAACCTGCGATCTGTTCGTATAAAAGTTAATCGAGCGCAAAATGAGGGACGGTCGCGCCGCCCGGGGGTTGGCGTCGTTTTTGAAGCATCAAGTTGTGATTCATGTACCTGGAACCAAAAGAAGAATTGTCAAGGCATTTGAACTCCCGGGTTTAAACTTGTCAGAGAGCGAGAGCATATTGTGATGGTTTGGGAAAATCCCGATGGCACGACCTCCCGCCCGCGGATGCCCTGCAATTGACGGACAGTGCTCCCTCCAACCATCAGCCAACCAGCGCAGCCTCAACCGCTTTTTTGTGGATCTCTGACGACCGGTGGATTCCACCGCGTGTGCCACGCACGGCACGGCACGGGTACTGCCCCGCAAGCAACCCGGCTTTTGCCGGGGCATCCGCAACCGGCGTGCCGGGTAGCTGCGATGCCACCCACCAGCTTGCGCCGCACAGAGAACCTCGTATGACATCAACGTCTGACACGAGCCCGCCCTCCACTGATATCCTGAAGACCGGCATTCCGAGAACCGATGTGAATTCGTCGATCACCCGATCATGACACGGCACAAGCGAGCAGCAGATCTCGTCAGCGTGAATCGGTATCCGATATGTTGATGCGATCTTCCGGAGTTCTGCTGTGTCGCTTCCTGATACAATGATTGCGCCTGCTCCCGATTCTGCCGCACACTCTGCAAAGGCGGGCGTGAGGTCGGGATGCAGGGCAAAGATGATGACCAGATCAGATGTTAACGCCTGCGCCGGTCCCTGGGTGTATGGCGCAGTATCCTCGATGAAATCGGGGAGGTCTGCCGAGATGGTGACCTCTGTTACTACAAAGCCAGTCTTCTCTTGAATCGTCCGGATCGCACGCTTCCCGTACTTTCCCCGGGTAACCACTGTGACCGAGATCGCTTTGGACCGGGTCTTTGCAGAGGGGTTCATTGTGGACACTTTGTTTGGCACATCCGAATAACCTTTTGTGTGCACTTAACGCATCCTCCGGGACTGCATCTTCTACGACCCAGTATGCACGGGACTCTCCAGTATCTCGCGAAGTTATTCAAACAACCCGTCATATCGGTTATTTACCAAAAATAGCTCTACTCTGGTTTTGATGCGTATATTTGGAATCTGGTCTATCTCTAACAGTTTTTATCGCGAACCCCCGCGTCCCCGGATGAATGACACGGGAAGGTGATGGTACGTACAATATATCGATTATATGTTTGCATTTCGTATCTCACCGCTCCACATTTGCTCGTGGAAATCTATGTAATCTTGTGGTTATCCAAACACGCACCTTTCGGTCACCTCGAAAGGATATGCACCACTGCGGTGCCGCCTGAACCGCCAACGTTGTGCGTCAGTCCAACCTCGCCTGCAACCTGCCGCTTGCCGGCATCGCCGCGCAGTTGTGTCGTGACCTCTACGGCTTGCTTGATACCGGTTGCACCCACCGGATGCCCGCAGGCTTTCAGACCGCCTGACGGATTCACAGGAAGATCGCCGTCGATTGCGGTGATCCCATCCTCAGTCATCGGTCCGCCAGTTCCTTTCGGAAAGAACCCGAGATCCTCGATCGCACAGATCTCTGCTATCGTGAAGCAGTCGTGCACTTCCGCGAAATCAATGTCTTTTGCGGTCAACCCCGCCATCTTGTACGCACGGGATGCTGCCGCCGCCGTTGCGGCAAGCGTGGTGATGTCAGACCGATCATGTATGGTAATGGTGTCAGATGCCTGAGTGGTTGCCCTGATACGAATCGGCGTGTCAGTGTACTTTCTTGCAACATCCATCGGCGCAAGCACTATGGCAGCCGCGCCGTCTGTGATCGGCGAGCAATCGAGCATGTGCAGCGGATCAGCGATCATAGCCGATCGCAGCACCGCATCGACAGTTATCTCGCTTCGGTACTGTGCCTTTGGATTCATCGTTGCATTGTGGTGGTTCTTCACCGCGGCGGACGCGAGTTGCTCGGATGTAGTCCCGTATTCGTGCATATGCCTGCATGCGATCATCGCGTAGAGTCCGGGGAATGTTGCGCCAGCAAACCCCTCCCACTCACGGTCAGCCGCTGCTGCAAGCATATCGGTTGCCGCCTGCATGCTCACATCAGTCATCTTCTCAACGCCAGCCACGATCGCAATATTCGTATGTCCTGATGCGATCGCGAGCGCACCCATCCGGAGGGCAAGCCCACCAGATGCACATGCAGCCTCCACGCGAGTGGATGGCACATGCATGGACGCAAGACCTGCGTAATCGGCAATTAACGAGGATATGTGCTCTTGCTCCACGAACCTGCCCGCGCTCATGTTCCCGACAAAGAGTTCGTCGATCTCCTCGCCCTGCACGCCTGCATCCACGATCGCCGCAACGCCTGCCTCCACAATGATATCTCGGAACGACCGACCCCAGAATTCTCCGAACGCAGTGCACCCGATTCCTATGATTGCCACTTCTCTGGTCATGATGATCACAGGACACTTTGGTCTTTGGTGTAATGAGATTTACGCGTGGAAAGAAGCATACGCAAACAACAGGAATATCTACATATCTATCAAAACACAAACGATTCGGAGTGAATGAGAGTAAATGATTGAGTGAATGTTAAAAGCGGATGGCAAGACCTGCACATGTTAAGACGAATCACACTCGGTAGCGGGGATCCGAAACGGCTGTTCATCGGAGGGTTACACGGCGATGAATGGAAAGACACGTCTGTGATACTTGAATCGCTGGACGCACCTGCCACAGGGTCGCTCGCGATCATTCCAAAACTTACAGACCGTGCTTACATAAGCACCCTTGACGACCGGTACTACGACCGCGGGGGCTATGGCACGGACGTGATCGCCGCTATCAAGGATATAAATCCGGAAATTTACCTTGAACTACATTCGTATAGTGATTTTGACGGATTGACCGATCCAGGTCGCATACACCGGGTAGGCGTCCCGGCATACATCGAACTTGAAGACGGCATTCTAATAGGCTCAATCTCGCCAATTCTGCGGAGGATATGCTTTTCGATGTATGATGTTTGCTTATCATTTGAAATCCCGACTGAAAACAAGAAATCACAGAGACAGGTAAGAAAACTCCTTTTGTTCACAAGGGATTGTGTATCAAGAGACGAATTTCTGGATTTTCTGTTGGGCGAGTATCCTGATCAGGGAAAACGCGCAATCGAGAATTACAAGCGATTTTATGGTATTGAAAAGATATAACTTGCGTCGTATAACATTTCTGGTGACAAATGTGGGGAGTGTACGGAATGCAAAGTGTCTGCGGTTACCTAACAGGTTTTGCCACCACAGTGTGTACTTGGTTGGATGTTCTTAACCCATCTGCTCATGTAACATATCGGAGAGCCAAAAAAAAACGGGGGCGCGGTCGTTCACACGAACGTATCGAGAACAACCTGCGCGCTACCATCGCCGAACGTGGCGACAGCAATCACATGATTCCGGCTGGGGAGTGCTGTGTCAGAATTATATGTCCATGTCGAGCCAACCGCGGGCGGCGAATCCAGTGTTATATTCCTAAAGGTTCCATCTATGCTCACGTTTAGGTACTGCACAAAGTTGGCACCTGGTCCGCCGGCATAAGTGAAATCAATCGCTGTTGAGTTCATCCTCTCAGCAGTCACCACCACTATATGCAGCGAGGATATGTTGCCGCTCATCCCAAAGGACAATGCGCCGACGATTGATGCCAGCATCACGGTGATTGCAACCATCAGGATGGTTCCAATTACAGGAGAGACTGCGTGCTCGTCTTTTTTGATCTCTCTCTTCTCTATTTTCTTTTCCATTTTAATCGCCTCGATAGATGTTGTTGGTTATCACACACAGTTATACCATATAAAGCTATTGATTTATCATTCTTATCAGTAAAATAATGTTGAATTGTCATTTAAGCCGGCATGATTAGAACTTAAGGTATACGTGTGACAGCCAGACAAAAGAGTTATAGAGTTGCAGGTATGAGTGGAAATGTCTAACAAGAGAGATGCGCCAGATATAACCACAACCCGAGGTAACTGTATGGAACTATCAGATGTCAGGAAAAGGATCGAAGAACTCGATGGAGGTATCGTAAAACTGATCGCGGAACGCACCGACCTTGCAGGTACTGTTCTCGAGTTGAAAAAGATAGAAGGGACTGGTATTTTGGATAAGGAACAGAATCACGTCGTTCTCAATCGAGCCATTGATCTTGCAACCGAACTGAATCTTGATACCGGGTCAATCAGAGATATCTTTGAGATCCTGATCCGGATGAACATCGAACGTCAGCATGAGCTGCGCGGTGAAGGGAACCTGCCTTAAATGTCACTAATTGCGATAATTCTTGGATCAAAGTCTGATATGCAGATTGCAGATCAGGTGACTGGGGTCCTGGATGAATCTGGCGAGAAATACGATCTTCAAGTCATATCCGCGCATCGGGATCCCGAAAAACTGGTAGATTATCTCAAAAGAAGTGATGCGCTTGTATTTATTGCGATCGCCGGGTTATCGGCAGCGCTTCCTGGTGTCATTGCCTCAAAGACCGATAAGCCGGTGATCGGGGTGCCTGTGAGCAAGAAACTTGGCGGGCTTGATGCGCTGCTCTCCATTGTGCAGATGCCGCCGGGTGTACCGGTAGCATGTGTCGGGATCGATAATGGCAAGAATGCCGCGCACCTAGCGATTAAGATAATACGATTGACCAGGGGTCGGCTATAACAATACTTAATATTGCTGGAATCCTAAAGTAATGATAATCTAACGATTTTAATTAGAGGTAAGATATATGGGTACGAAGAAAAAAATGGTTGAACGGGTCCGTGACCTGATGAGCCGTCCTGAAAACATCCGGAACATAGGTATCGTTGCGCACATTGATCATGGTAAGACCACGCTCACAGACAACCTGCTTGCAGGTGCGGGCATGATATCGAAAGAACTGGCTGGCAGACAGCTCTTTATGGACTTCGATGAGGAAGAACAGGAACGAGGCATCACGATCGATGCCGCAAACGTCTCGATGGTGCACGAGTTCGATGACGACGAATACTTAATCAACCTGATAGACACTCCGGGGCACGTCGATTTCGGAGGCGATGTGACACGCGCGATGCGAGCGGTCGATGGTGCGATCGTAGTTGTCGATGCTGTTGAGGGCGCGATGCCGCAGACCGAGACCGTGCTTCGGCAGGCGCTGAAAGAGAACGTTACACCTGTGCTTTTCGTCAACAAGGTCGACCGGTTGATCAATGAACTGCAGGTCGATGCCCAGAGTATGCAGATCAAACTCGGGAAAGTTATTGATAATGTAAATAAACTGATTAAAGGGATGAGCGAGGAGAAATACAAGGAATGGCGACTTGATGCATCAGCAGGAAACGTTGCGTTCGGATCGGCGCTTTATAACTGGGCTATCAGTGTTTCTTACATGCAAAAGAGCGGGGTAAGTTTTAAAGAAGTATATGACTACTGCACTGAAGGTAATATGAAGGAGCTTGCCGAGAGATGCCCGCTTCACGAGGTGTTGAACGACATGGTGATCAGGCACCTGCCAGACCCGCTTGTATCCCAGAAACGCCGGGTTCCTGTGATCTGGCACGGAGATGCCGATTCCGATATCGGGCTGCAGATGACCGGATGCGATCCGGACGGCGATGTTGCACTTATGGTAACCAAGATCACAAGAGACCCACACGCCGGCGAGATCGCAACAGGCAGGCTCTTCAGTGGAACGCTTCGCCGCGGTCAGGAATTGTACATATCAGGCGTGTCGAGCCCTGATCGGATCCAGCAGGTGGGTGTGTTCATGGGTCCTGAGCGGCTCGAGGTTGAGTTGATCCCGGCAGGGAACATTGCGGCGGTAACCGGACTTAAGAATGCGATCGTGGGCAGCACAGCAGCATCACTTCGGGACATGACTCCGTTTGAGGTGATCACACACGCAAGCGAGCCAGTGGTCACGGTAGCCGTCGAAGCAAAGCACATGCGAGATCTTCCGAAGCTGATTGAGGTCTTAAGACAGGTCTCAAAGGAGGATCCGACGCTGCGGGTCAAGATCGACGAGGAGACTGGCGAACACCTGCTTTCGGGAATGGGCGAACTGCACCTTGAGATTATAGCCCACCGGATCGAGCGGGATAAGGGCGTTGAGATCACCACATCCGAGCCGATCGTGGTGTACCGGGAGACTGTGACCGGCAGTGCAGGACCGGTCGAAGGAAAGTCGCC
>JAYEGZ010000112.1:0-11961 GCA_034659315.1 Methanobacteriota archaeon | reverse complement strand
TCCGTCGCAGCTTGGTCGATTGCAGCCTGCATCTTTGCGTAATCCTCCGGAGCGGTATCGCCAACCAGTTTCTTGATCGGAGTGTACGCGGACTCCCTGAAGCGCGGCGTAAAGTCGTGAACCTCGCCGTTATAGATGAGTTCTGCCCCGGTTCCTTCCACCACTTCGCCAACCAGATCGACCGCAACTCCCCGCGCCCTGATCGCGTCCATAATATCTGGTGCGGCGTCAGGTGGTGCAATTAGCAGAAGCGCATCGAGCGATACCCCGAGATAATCGATCTCAAGCGTTTCAAGCATCAAAAAAACCTTTTCATTCACAAGTGGGTGCAGCTTATCCTCAAAGAACCTGAGTTTCACTCTGGCAGTCCTTGATATTTCTTTTGCGTCGCCGCGGATCCCGCCGTTGGTGACATCAGTCATGGCATGGATTCTTCCGAGAAGATCCGCATCGATCAGTGCCTCACATGCATCTATAAATTTTATATTAATTGTCTCGTCCACAATTTCATGCAGCCCGTAGTAGAGCGCTGCAGTCGAGATCGTGCCGCCTCCTGCGCCCTCGGTCATCAGGATCGCGTCACCCGGCTCCGCAGCTATGCGGGCGGTCAGGTCACTGGCAACCCCAACAGCGCCGACGCCGCCGGTCATGCGCTCGCCGATCACCATATCACCGCCAATCCTGAGCGTGCTTCCTGTTACAAGCGGAACGCCGGTCAGTTCGGCGACTGACGAGATTCCTGCAATGTGATCGAATATCTTCCCGACATCGCCATCGTCTGCCACATGAATGTCTGAAAGGAGTGCAACCGGGCTTGCACCCATCACATAGATGTCGCGCAGTGCAGCACGGGCGACATGAAACCCCGCAAGGAACGGAAAGTCGCTCAAACGGGAGTGGGTGCCATCGATGTTCACAACGATGTACCGGTCCTGATACGGATCCTGATTGCAAAGACGCACCACTCCTGAGTCATCAAGATGCGAGGAATCAACAACGGCGTCGGTCTTCCCTATCACCTCAGCGATCTTCTCATGCGTGTAAAAATCGCCTGCGCCCCTCGATCCAACGCCAAACTCGCCCATCGTCACCCCTGACATGATTGGGGTAAGGATCTCGCCTGTAAGATGCAATGTTGCCTGCGCTTCCAGAATTGTTACGCGAGCAATCTCCTCTGCCCTCGTTCGAGGGATATTCTTGATCTCAAGTATCCTATCAGTGAGTTTCTTTTCAAGGGCAGGGTCGTTTCCCAGAAGCCCGCGTTTTGCATAGCCTTCAATGTCCATCAGGACACCAATTGTCTGGTCGATGTAATAAGAATTTCTCTATCGCGTACTTGCGACCTCTGCACATCAGGTCTCAGCATCGGACTTCAGACCATCCGCATCTACAACTTCAACTTCAGGACTGATTGCTTCGATCTCGATCTCAACACCTTTTAAATCCACCACAACAGGCGGATTTGGATTTATCACAGCCCCACCGCCTCCTGAGATCAGTAATCCCTCTCGCATCAACTGATCGACAGTCTTCATGATCTCCTTATCCTCACGCCCCTCGAAGACGTTCTTAAACAGATCGATAATGTCAAGGATATGAACGCCGGATAGCCCCTTTGATTTTATATATCCGGCGTATCCTGCGTTATCTGCGAGTACGTTGACAACAAACATGGCATCACATCGGTTTCCAAAGAACCGGTCGTCTTCGCTGGGTTCCATAGTCACATCTATTCCTTTGACTTTCGTTCAAGAATCTCGGCGAATGCAAGCGTGCCTGAGACGTGGGTGATCTTTATGTTTACGATTTCACCCTTAACGGTGTGGGGTACGTAAATCGTGTATTTATCCACACGAGAATATCCGTCACCCTTCTTTCCGACTCCGATGATCTTGACATCATACACGCCGCCTTCCTCTATTGCATCCTTCGATTTGATCTCGCGGACCTTCCGTTTCCTGATTGGTCTATGCGCACCACATGCTGCGCATTTCAGTGTAAGGACGCGGTCGGTGCGCACCAGTGTGGTATCAGGTCGCCCGCACTCAGAGCACAGCACAAACTCGCTGGTATAAGCGTCGATCTGGGACTGGAGGTTTTCGGCGGTGAATTTGCCCTGGAAGATCACACGGCTCCCATCACTCTTGCCGGCGGTGCCCATTTCTCGCAGCAGGAACTTTAAGAGATGGCTCGGGTCACGGTTGAGCGTATCAACGATCTCGAGAAAATTCCTTAGAACAGTAGTCTTCCCCTCTATGATAACATCTGGTTCAGGTATGGAGAATCGTACATCAGTGGTCAGAAAATCTGGCATATTGTCGTATGCCCGGTCAAGACTTTTTTCATAATCAAAGGTCATTGAATCAGTTCCTGCCCGTTGTCAACCTTGATGCTGACTGGCGTGGGCAGCTTGTACCCGGCACGTCTCAATGCCTCCTTGGCGTGCTTGAACTGGTTTGGTTGCACCGATACAGTGAACACACGCTGTCCGGCGTGAACCCTGGCGGCAGTGCTGACCAGTTTTCCGAATGCATGTCGCATCCCACTTGATACCCGGTCCGCTCCGGCGCCGGTTGCCTGTTTGTTTTCTCGTAGTACCTGATGCGGGTACACACGTAATTTCATGTGAAAGTTGGCACGTCCCGGTTCCTTGAGCAGATATTTGTTTGCGGTGATGCGTGCGGCTTCGAGTGCGTTGTGCCTTATCTGGCACTGCTCCTTTGCAATAAGGGATGCCGAGACTGGAAAATCGTCGGTGAGGTTACCCATGTCATACGTTACGATATGGCTGCCAGGAACTCCGCCCATATACTTGCGACGGGTGTATGGACGCTTGAATTTGCGATACATCTTTGCGGGTTTGGTTACCATGATAATGCTCCTCTTTCTTTGTACATAGCGGTTTTGTGGTTATAAATGTTGGTGTTAGTCAAGTCCCCGCATTCTCAGAAATCGAAGAGGGTTTTCTGTCTTGATACCGATTTAACCTCTTTTTTTATAGGAACACGTACCACGCTCGCAGCACCAATCCCAAAATCGAATAATCCCTTCTGTTTGGAGTCGTAATTCAGTGTTTCATGCTCGACACCAAATTCACGAAGTATTCTCTCAACCGGAGGAAGTATTTGTTTTTTGATATAATAATCAACATCCAGCGAAAGATTATGTTCCCTCACGTATTCGGGATCCTCCGCACTATCCACGAACTGTCCTTTGCCTGCAATGATTACAAATGGCACACGATCCCCAATTGATGGAACCACCCCGTCACGCCTGCGTATCTTCTCCACAACCGTGATATGTGGTTGTTTACTCTTATAACTCTCTTCCTTCTTATTGTATTTCCGGGTAAGAATCAGATCATCCATAATTTCGCTGTCGGTACGGACCTTGAGATTCCTGACCCGGTCTACGACACCGCGAACATATTCTACTGATTCATCGACCTTGCCACCCTTAAGTACGAGTTCGAGGACTTTGTTGAGTGTTTTTGATGTCAAACCGCACCAATCACGCCTGACAGTCTCCATCCCCTTGACTTTAATAGAATCTTTCCAGCCACCACCAGCACCTGTTTTTTCAAAGATCCATAATGCATATCTCTTTTTTGCTATGAATATCGCTCTCCTGGCAATCGATTCAAATTCAAGTTCCATCGGATCGGGCAGATTCTCAGAAACCATTGCAGCAACCATCCGCCCGATTGATTCGGCATCATCAAGCGAGATTTCCACGTTCGGTGACGTGATCCGAACAAAAACACTATCCGTGTCTCCATAGATTACAGACAGCGCAAACTCATGTCCATCTGGCAGACGCACGGTTTTAATTGTTTCATCAATCAGATTCTTCGTGTCACTGATGTTTTTCCGCCCGAAACTGGTCACCGCGTTGGCAAGAACGAGGCTATACAGGCGAGCCCTTGCGTAGCCGGAATACCCGTAGAAACTGTTCAGCAGAATTTTGAGCGCGTTCTGGGTCGCATTCAGCACCACGTATTCATCCCCCTCCGCACCCCGCATCATATTCTTTGTTTTGGTCCGCCGGTCCAGGAGATCTTCGAGAATTCCGGGTACGATTCCCTGATACATATCTACAGGGACGAATTCACCACCTGACGGTGATCTGATCGTGTTTTGAACTAATATCCCACCGTCTTGACCCCCATCTCCGTCTCCATTTATGTCACCGCCTCTGCCTCTGTCGCTACCGGCGTTGTTACCGGTGATGACTGTGCTGTAGCAGAGGTTGTGCGCCATCATGATCGTCGGGTACAGTGATTTGTAGTCAAGAACCACGGCGTCCTTCTGTAGCCCGCGAACCGGTTCGAGCACTGCGCCGCCTTTCAGTTCATCAGGTGCATTGTACCGCCCATCATGAGCCGGTTTCGGCGGGATTACGCGGTTTCGCTTCCCAAACTCCCGAAGCAGCAGGTTTTCGACCATCGAACTCTGCCCGCCATACAGCACATCCTGAAACAGTGCGCCGCTCACCTGCGCAAGCGCCACGTATTTGTCGAGCAGTCGCAGGTCGAGCAACAGGTAAAGCGCAAGAACCGCGTCACGACGTGCATATTCAATGAACTCGGCAAGCTTTTCGCCGTTGTCATTCCAGTATTCAGCCATCTGATTGACAGAAACATCGAATTTCTCGATGTTAAGCAGCGTTTGAGCCACGTTCTTTAATGTGTACTGTTTGATGCTGTAGTCCCTGCGTACCAGCGGCAGAACATCGGCAACGATCCTGCCTGCGACATTCACACGCGTGGTATTTCCGATCTTGCGGCAGAAAACAGCCCTGTTGTCCCTGCCGATATTGGCGTGCAATTGCTTTCCTTGCGCCTCAAGCACCTCCACACGTTTGGTGATGTACGGGAAGTCGAACTCGTTTGAGTTGTATCCAAGAATCACATCGGGATCATAATCCCGCACAATCTCAAAAAACCGGTTCAACATCCCGGTTTCATCGTCAAAAGACTCAATGCCGTCGCCGTCTGCCCCATTGCCATCAGCCTTCTTTGCAACTAAAACGAGCGTTTCTCCGGTGTAATCCGGTCTGAATGCAAGCGAGACCATGATGATCGGTGAGTGGTCGGGAGTCGGCATCCCGCCATCAACCAGACACTCAATATCAAATGCAAGGTACCGAATTGGCGCATTCATGGCGATCTCAACCGGCGATACTTGTGACGTGATCACCACGTCGCTATCCACCACAGGTTGTGATGATCGCGACGATTGTGACGCATCGGCGCCGTCGCTGTCACAAGTCCGCACCCAGCCCATGCCAGAGATACCCTGATCGATCATGAACCGGTTATTGAACATGATATCAGTCTCGTACACCCGATCAGCGTATCCCTTCACCTCGTCCCGGATCGTTGGAACGTCCTTTGGCTTGCCAACGACCACCTTCAGCATCTTTGTCGGATGTTCCTGATATCCAATCGGCTCGTACTTCTCAACGATCTCAGTCCGCCGGATTTCCGGGATGTCCCTGAGATTCTCGAGCAACCCCTCAATCGAAGCTGCCTGGACATGGAAATACGGCTCAAAGTCCGGGACAAAGCAGCACACGCTCTGCCCGTCAGGATCGCGCCCAAACAGCCTCACAACCGGCTTTCCATTATCAATAGTATAATCAACGTCGAGGATCTGAAACTCCATCACGGGCATGTTTATGTGCATAATACTTATGGCTTACCTGGGACCCAGGAGTCATCGCCTTTGGGCGCTACCAAAAGCTCCTTTATGCTCCCGACCACACACCCCGGCTTAATATCCGATCGCCTGAGACTATCCCGGGTCTCGACCCCTGAGAGCACAAGCACAGTCCTCATGCCGCACCTGCTGCCGGCAAGGATGTCAGTGTCGAGGCGGTCGCCAACAACCGTGCACTTGCTCACGTCCAGCCCCAGATGATCGATTACGATATCCATGATCGGCTGGTTCGGCTTACCGATCACAAGCGGCAACTTGCCTGATGCAGTCTCAAGCGCACTGACAATCGCGCCCGCGCCCGGCACAAAGCCGTCTTCGGTCGGAAGAACCGGGTCGGTGTTCGTTGCGATGAATATTGCACCATTCGTGATGTTCTGAAGTCCGATCCTCATTTTCTCATAACTAAAGTCACGATCGAGCCCGACAACAACGAATTCCGCGTCCTCGCTGATCACATGCCCCTCTGCCTTCAGTTCCTCGATCAATCCCGCTTCGCCGATCGGGTACACCGTGCTTGCACCGTAACGTTTCCGGATGTAAACAGCAGCGGCATATCCTGCCGTGATCACGTCACCCGCCCCACACCGGATTCCTGCTGCCTCCAGCCGTGCTGCAACAGACGCCCTGCTCCGGGTCGAGTTGTTTGTCAGGAAAAGCACTTTTGCGCAGTCTTGCAGCCGGTTGACTGCATCAACTGATCCGTCGATTAGATTGCTGCCGCGATAGATCACACCATCGAGATCAAGGATGTAAGCTTCCATCAGATCTTATACCAGGAGCTGTATGTACTTGGACTTGAAGTACGACCCTGGAGTTGTGATCTCAAGTATCACAAGCGATCCTGCCTCAGGTCTGATCTGCAGATCAAGGGATGTCCGGGTGGCAATTCCTGTGTATGTGGGATCAGGGTATGCACCTCCGTACTTGAAGACCTTCCGCACGTCCAGGGTCACCTCCATCACATCCCCGCTTCGAAGCACCGGCTGGGTCTCATCGAAGGAAGTGTCATCTCTGATCCGTATCGGGCTGATCGAAAAATACTCTGAGGTTGCACTATTATTCGAAAAATATATTCCATCTCTCGTCCCAAGATGGTAATTAACATCCGCGGTATGCGTTGCATCTGACAGGTACACGATCAACTGTGACAGATCGATGTCCTCGCTTCCAGGACCAAGCGACATTGTGATACGGAGTTTTGATACGTATCCGTACTCGTAATTACCCTGCTCTGCAGTGATATTGACGGAGTTGTTACCGGAATTTACCATGTATGTCCCCGGTTTTTCAAAACCGCATTCATACACGCTACCTGCCGAGACTGTCTGCGCCACATTGGTAAAGCCCTCGGCATCGCTGCTGTTGATTGTTATGCCAAAAGATGTGGTGCTGTTCGGATTCTCAATCTCAACGTAACCGCCAACCGGGGAGGTATATGTAAAATCAACCAGTGCCGTGCCATCGTCTTTAACGAAATGACCGGAATCGTTCAGGTTAAGCGATAAATAATAATCCCGTTCCCCGATGATCCGATCGATACGGAGGTTCGAGGCAACCTCCCTGGTCGTTTCCTGACCGGTCTGGGATGCTTTCTGCTGGAGCACGCCAGAGGTCTTGATAAGGAGTGCGGACGCCACCGCCGCCACGAGCACCATCGATATGAAGATTATCAACGTGCCTATGCCGACCTGTGCCGAGTCATCCTGACGGTAAATGTGCCGGTTTGCTTTCATACGCTGCCCCAATCTTATAATCGGCAGTCATAGTATAAAAACATCATGCTATTGTATCGGTCATATTAGCCAGCACATGCTCACCCTCCGGTATGGTTATACCCTGCCATATCTTGACTCCGGAAATGATTGCATCATCCAGAACTGTTGCATTCGGTCCGAGCACGGTCCTTGTTTCAAGTGTACATCTATTATGTATATGAACGCCGTTATCGACGATAGAACTGAACATCGCCGAACCCTTGCCGATGTGAACATTATCATATATGTAAGATGATAAGATATGCACACCATCCTCGATCACGCAGCCCGATCCAATCGTTGTATACGGTCCTATCAGCACGTTATCGCCGATAACCGTGTCTTTGCCGATAACCACTGGTCCAACGATCATGGATGAGCCAATCTGCACATTCTCGCCGATCGTAACAGGATCTTTGATCTTTGCACCGGTATATGCGTATGCGTGGCTGGATCCGCTATCAGGCAGCTCAAACATCCGGTCGAGCTTCCATTTACATGCGGTCCGGTACATCTCGTGATTGCCGATATCAGTCCACTTGCCCTGCACCATATAGCCATTGATCTGCTTGCCTGCATCGAGCAGGGCAGGAAAAACGTCCTTTGCAAAGTCATACATCTGCCCGTCAGGGATCCAGTCCATTATCTCAGGATCGCAGACGTAAATCCCGGTATTCACAAGATTGCTGAATACTTCTCCGGGATTTGGTTTTTCAAGGAACCTGTGCATCACATTATCTGAATCCATATCGCATATCCCGTATTCCGCAGTATCATCGATGCAGATTAACCCCATGGTAACAATGGCATCATTCTGCTCGTGGAATCGGTATATCTCGCTTAGCTGCATATCAAGGGCGTGATCGCCGCCCAGGACCATGAAACTACCATCTTCGAGATATGCTTTAGCATTCTTAACCCCGCCCGCCGTACCGAGCGCAGTTTCTTCATATACGCACCTGATATCGATGTCTTTGATGCGGTTGACCTCGTTCTCGATCATATCACTAAGATAACCGAGTGTCATCACGATGTCTGTAAATCCCTCTCCCCTCAGGTGCTCGATCAGATGTGTGACCGATGGTTTATTCAGAAGCGGGATCAATGGCTTGGGGCGCTCAAGCGTCATCGGACGCAGTCTTGTGCCCTTACCACCGCACATAATACACGCTTTCATGATTCGGAGTATGTTTCAACAAATTTTACACTGTCGATATCGAGCGATTGGAGCAATTCTTGTGCAAGTCTCTCTTTCATGACCAGCCACCGCTGATTGAAGAGCATGCTGCGAGGCGATTCAATAAGAGCACTGTCGTCGTCGATCTCCACATCAAAATCTACTACGAAATACGAGCTCAACAGTGCCTTGATCTTCGTGAGGTCATCATCGAGGACTTCTTCGATGCTGTAATCAAAAATCAACGTCTTGCCAGCCATTGGATGGTTGAAATCAACACGCACCTTGCGCCCGATCGTCATGACGACCGTACCGTCCCTTCCATCGATCCGCACCCGTGCACCTTTCACAGGCTTCTCCTTGAATCCGGAGATCGAATGCGTCGTTATCAACTCGGATTCACGTTCGCCATAACCTTTTGTGGGTGGAACCTCGACTGTTCCATGATAGCCCGCATCTTTCCCGATAAGATCTTCATCCAGCCCTTCCGCAACGTGCTTTGCACCAACAATTATGATAAATGGCTCATATCTGGCGTTTTCATCATATATGTCGTTCTCTTTTGCGATCTCTTCATAGGTAGTATCAAAGACTGTGTCATCCTCAAACCGCCCGGTATAATTTATTCTTATAAAATCTCTATCTTGTATAACCAATTATATCACCATACTGATTTATACATACGTTCTTTATATTAACGGCAACTGACCGGTTAGACACCGCAACACCTGTTAATACGTCTGTGTGGTACGGCATTTCTAAAATTGTCTCTCCTTTTGTCCGGTAGTCCTTGTGAGTCGATGTGCGCACAGCTATATACCGTAAAGCACTGTGGTACATCCGTTTACTCATATTCAGATGGGTTTTGTTACTTGATAAATGTTTGCTGTGCCCGAAACTACCAGCTTACACGATTTGCCGGATCAAAATCGGAGGCTTATGCACTTCACACCGCCACAAAATGAGCTTTTTTATGGCATATACACTATAACGTCCAGTCACTCTACGCAACACTTGCATTTACGAAAAGTATATCGTCCGCCCCATCCGAAGGGCAGTTTTTACTCGATTTTTTGTGAAAAAATCGTTTTGTAGAGCATTGAAACCGTCGTGCGGGTGACTGCCCGAGTTCTTGTTTGCGGGCAGCCAATTGTTTCAACGCGGATTTCCGGGGCTAAACTCGCTATGCAACGCACAGACCGCGCTTTTTGCATCCTTGCTCCGAACCACAAACGAGATGTTGTGCTCGGAAGACCCCTGACTGATCGTGATCACATTGATTTTTTTGGCACCTATCGCAGTAAAGACCCGTGCGGCAACCCCCGGAATGCCTGCCATGCCCGCACCGACCACCGTAATCGCACTTACGTCGGCATCTGCCGTCAGTTCACGTATCATCCCGTTCTTGAACTCTGCCCTTATGGCATCGATCGCACCGGCAAGATGAGACGCCTCAACGACGATGGAGATGTTTGCTTCGGACGAACCCTGGCTGATCATGGTGATGTTCACGCCGGCGTCTGCCAGTGCTCTAAAGACCCTTGCTGCGACCCCGATGGTGCCGACCATGCCTGCGCCCGATATGTTGATCAGGGCGATGTCCTCGATCACAGTGACCGCTTTCACGACCCCGTCACTCTGCTCCTGACTCTTGACCACGAGCGTGCCGGTGAAGTCCGGTTCGAATGTATTTAACACCCTTACCGGGATGTTGTTTTTGATAGCGGGTTCGATCGCATGTGGGTGCAGCACCTTTGCACCGAAGTATGCCAGTTCCATCACCTCAATGTACGATATCTGCGGGATGGTGCGCGCATCTGGCACGATCTTCGGATCGGCAGTCATGATGCCTGAAACCTCCTTCCAGAACCAGATTTCATCGGCATGAACCGCTGATCCGATCAGCGACGCCGAAAAATCAGATCCACCGCGTCCAAGCGTCGTAGTGATCCCGAACTCATCCTCTGCGATGAATCCAGCGACAACCGGCACGCATTTGCCGATCAGTGGGGTCAACCTCTGATATATTCGTTCGCGAGTATTATCAAGTGGTCTTGCACCCCCGTACTTACTGTCGGTCACGATTCCGGCTTCTCCGCCTGTGAGGTGTACCGATGACATGCCAACCGACCGCAGAGCCCCTGATACTATGGGTGCTGCAAGCAGTTCCCCGTAAGATGATATGTAATCCCTTGACCGGGAAGTTAATTCACCAAGATAACATATCCCGGTCAAAGCCTGATTGAGCTTGTGAATACGACCGTCCAATTCATTTAATACCTGATCAAGGATCACCGGATCACTAATTGCGATGTTCGCCGCATTGTTATGCAGATCTCGCAGATATTCGGTCACTTCATGGACTGATTCGACGCTGCCGGAATCTGCTGCGGCATCCGCCCGTTCAAGCAGATGATCGGTAACATCCTTAAGAGCTGAAGTCACAATGATCAGTTCGTGCTCACGATACCGGTTTATCAACTCGGCGACCCATTTGATCTTCTCGCCGTCCGCAATCGAAGCGCCTCCGAACTTCATGATCAGCCGCATGTCTGTTAAGGAGGCGATATTCCTTGAAAAGGATAGCGGTTCAAAGATGCGAAGCCCGCTTAAGTCAACAGGCAAGAAGCTCGCATAACAAGCACAGGTCGCCATTGTGGCTACCCATCATCAGGGGATGATCATATCAACGATCTCAACGCCTTCCATGATCCAGTTCCTGCTCCCCCGCCGTATAATCTCCTCGGGAACCGTGCTGAGTGCCGCGATTGCCTCATCCCGGGTCATCCCGAAGATACCTGCAAGTGCGATCATTTCTCTTGGCGCCCTGAGATCATAGATCGACTGCGCATTGCTCGTAAGCAACACCGGCGTACCATACTTGCGTGCGAGCCTGAGATTGTGCCTTAATTCGGCGAGCGCCCTGACCCGCGCTGACCCGCGCAGCCTGATGATCGAACCCATATCAAACTCGATTGCCACCAGGTTCTCAGACGCAAATCGCATAAGCACCTGATTTAGTTTCTCGCCCGGGTGCGAAAGGATATCGACATCCCGGTTTTCGACTGCTGCACGATTGATCTTCTCGCGTCCTCCATGAACAGAAAGCACGCATGTCTTTGCGCGATGCTTCCGGATCGTCTGCATGAGATGTGTCGGGTTCTTTGCGACGATCTCGATTCCCGAATAAACCCGGGTTCCTGCGTGACCCATGGTCTTCGGTGCTTGCGGCGGGTGCGGGGTGTGGTTCGTGATCGCAATTCCTGCGTAGCCGTATCCAGATGCGACGCTCGCCAGCTCTTCCGGTGTG
>JAYEGZ010000111.1:0-3075 GCA_034659315.1 Methanobacteriota archaeon | reverse complement strand
GCATGGGCTACGTCCTGGCATGTGTCGGGATGGACTACTGTACAGAGGGGCTTGTTGAGACCAAGAAACTCGCAGGAGAACTCACGATGGAGTTTGCTCAGCGACTGACCCCGCACAAGATGAAGATTGGCATCTCCGGCTGTGCGAATGCGTGCAGCAGACCAACACGGCACGACGTCGGTCTGATCGGGCAGGTGCGCCCTGAGATCGATAACGAGAAGTGTAACGGCTGTGGACGGTGTGCTGAACTCTGCAGGGTCGATGCGATCTCAATTGTTCACGGAAAGGCTGTAATTGACAAGGACAAGTGCGTATACTGCGGATGGTGCATCAGAGGCTGTCCGAGCGAGGCTGCAATCGAGAAGGAGCGCGGATACACGATGTGGATCGGCGCAAACGACGCACGAAGACCTGCTGACGGCACACTCTTGAAGTCGTTCTGTACGGCAGAGGAGATTCCAGGGTTAATCGATGCGGTTGCAAAGACGCTTGTCAAACACAAGACAAAGCCGGGCCGAGAGAGGCTCGGGAATGTGATGAAGAATGTCGGCGAGGGCAAGTTCATCAAAGAGGTTCTGGATCAGGTGTGATGGTACCTTATTTAACCGCGGAGCCGGCAGAGCCATAATCTGCAATCTCCGTGGTTAAATCTGTTTTGAGTTATGTTAGGACACCCAGAAGCATGATGCCAACGTAGAGTATTAACGCGAGTATCATGAGCTCCCGGATACTATCTATTATATTTTCCATTTTTTTCACCTCCTGAAGGGTATTTATCGTTGTATATACTATAATGTCCTAATCGTATATAAATAGTATGAATACAAATATCTGTAAAGTTATTGGGCGATAGCGTTGTTTCGATGTTGTTGTTGATTTGAGTTTGTCTCTACTGCTGTAGGGTCAGGATGTCCGGAACGATCAGAATTTTGACATGACTCAACAAGTTAACCGCCTTGTTGCAGAGACATTTGTCTTGTAAAGGGCAAAACCGGGCCGAGAGGGGGCTCCCGGGATTGTGATTACGAATGTCGCCCTCCGCACCCCATGATCCGGCAGAAGGGACTCAGTTGACCGCCACAAGATATTTATCTTGTGGACTGATATGTATAGTATGTATCAATAGTTGATACAACAACAGAAAGGGGGAGAACAACGATGAAACGAATTAAGAGTGTATCGATTCTGGTAATAGTCGCGATTCTGTCATTATTACTTGCGCTCACTGCTTGTACGGCAGAAGACTCTCAGCCCGATTTTGAGGGCTGTGAAAATTGTCATCCGGACGTTGCTGCGAACTTTACCACCTCGCTGCATTACAACGCTTATGGGATGATGGGTGAGTACGAGCGAGGGGCTGCAGGTCACTTCGGAATCGATATGGATGCGTTCTACGAAGAGGGTAGCTGCGCCAACTGCCACGCTACCACATGCACAGTATGTCATGTGGGCGAGGGCGGACATGGTGGAGAGATGAGTATCGAGATATGCGACAAATGCCATCTCAAGAAGCAGACTTCGACCTTCGTGGGAGATATGCCTGCACACAGCGGCAAAGGACCTCATGCTGACGTTCACTATGAGAAAGGACTCGTCTGCACGGACTGCCATTCTGCAGAAGAGTTGCATGGCGATGGTAACATCTATGCTCACCAGCAGCAAGCGGTGATGACGGCGTGCGAGGACTGTCACGGAAGTCCTGGAAAGGTGGTCCGTGGGATGAACGTGACACAGTACTCACTGGAGATATCTGCGCATGAAATCCATGATGGGACTCTCGATTGTGCGGCATGTCATGCCGGGTGGGTGACAACGTGTGTAAACTGCCACCTGGAGACCAGAAAGGCTGACGGAATCGTGACAGATGAGTTTTATCTGGCTAAAGCGAGCGATGGTAAGATAAAGCCATTTCTCAAGATGTCTGCCAGTTATGGTAACGAAACTCACACAGGTTATGCCGAGTGGATGCCTCATACGATAACTGCCGAGGCAAAGGACTGTGCATTCTGCCATGAGAACCGGGAAGTGCTTTGCGAGGGTTGCGAAGGTCAGATGCTAGGGGATGGCGGTTCGTTTATCCCACAGGAGACGATAGACCGGATAATCGGTGCACACATTACCGCACCCACGCCGGCAGCTACCGAATCAGCTACCGAACCAACACCCGCGGAAGATACACCTGGTTTCGCCGGGATGTTTGCGGCAGCGATCATCGGGATTGTGTATCTGATGGCACGCAAGCGAGAATAGGCGAAGGATATGATCAACCGGGGTGCAGAAGTGATATTCATCTGCACCCCGGTTGACCCGATACCCCGGCAGATGCGTAGGGGTATTGATAATATTAGCTATTTTATTTATATTCATGGATATAAAAGGTACGGATTCATAGGGATCAAACAGAAAAGAAATGGATTTACCTGATATCCGGAAGTTCAAAGATTATTGGTCACGGCAGACAACGTAACAGCGATCATCCGTGGATATTTAAGTGCAAGGATCGTGGAAAGACGTTCAATGAAAAGATATGTACGATTTCCTACCATAAGAAGTGCCCGTTAATACAATAATTACGATCATATATCTATTCCTTACAGGATATCCAGCAAGCAATATCCTACTTAATTCGTGCATAACTACCTGAAATCGCATTTAATACTCAGTGGAAGGCGCAGTAAGAATTAGATCACTATTCCTACCACACCCGGCATTAAAACCGGGATTTCTGATCATCAAATCAGCTTGATTGAGATATCGAATCTCCGGTTTTAACGCTCGCACCAAATCGGGAGGTGTGCAAGAGAAAGGTTTAAGTATATTCAGATAATTCACACACTGCACGTAAATATCATTCCGCCACGATTCATGCCCATTTTGTCGCCAATTGGCTACACAAAAACTGTGTGGCATGTCAGGATGGATGTCCATGTCCCCCCCACCAATAATAGCTCTTGTCTCTGGATCGCAGGATTCAGGAGACTTGTCATACCAAGGATGCTCTGCACGAAGATCGCTATGGTCAGGGCACAATATCAACTTATATCTATTTATCTTTGCAATCATAGTCTCGTTGTA
>JAYEGZ010000110.1:0-3081 GCA_034659315.1 Methanobacteriota archaeon | reverse complement strand
CTGACTACTATTATGCAGCAAGCGATAAAACCGAATGGTACTTTACAAAGGAAGGGATTGCAAATGGGCTCAGGCTTCCGCTGAACAAGCTGTCCCTTATCCAGGATTCAGGTGAGCCGGCACCTGCGGAGACTGAAGTGGATGCACCGGAAGAGTCAACGACATCCGAGTCGGCATCAGCAACCAAAACGCCGATGCTACCGGCACCTGTGGTGCTCTTATTCGTATTCGTCGTATATCTACTGAGAAGATAGTGCGATGTTTGGTAAGCGTTTGATTGAGTATGTGATCGCCTTTATGGCGCTCATCATCCTCAATTTTATCATGCCGCGGTTAATGCCTGGGGACCCGATCGATGCGATCTATGGAAGCGAACTGGTCGCAATGACTCCTGAACTAAGAGCGCAGTTAAGGGCGGAGTATCTCCTTGATCAGTCGATCTGGAGCCAGTTTTTACATTACCTGCACTCCACAGCAAGCGGGGATCTTGGGTATTCCTACGCTTACAAGGCGCCTGTGATAGATATCGTGGCAGGCGCACTGCCATGGACGATTCTCCTCGTCGGAATCTCGCTTTTCTGTGCAATCACCATCGCACTCTTCCTTGGCATCGAATCTGGATGGCGGCGGGGGAAACGGCTTGACAGATATCTCTTCGCAATTTTTTCAATCTTAAACGGGATACCGGGATTCTTTGTAGGGATGATTCTCATCATAATTTTTGCCCTGAATTTAAACATCCTTCCTGCGGGTGGTGCCGTCACTCATTATGCAGGCTACACGGGAATCGAGTACGTAATCGATGTCGCCAGACATCTGATACTGCCTGCAACAGCGCTCTCTGTGACCGAACTCTCATGGATATATCTTCTGATGCGGGGCGGTATCATCAGTGTCGTGAACGAACCCTTCGTAAAAACAGGGATGCTCAAAGGGCTCGATGATATAACTATTAGGTACCGGTATGCTGCACGAAATGCGCTTCTGCCAGTCTTTACAAGAATCGGCATCCAGATCAGCCAGATCGTTGCGGGAATACTCATAATCGAGGCTGTGTTCACGTACCCTGGCATTGGGTATCTGCTGCACGATGCGCTTCTAACACGCGACCTGCCCCTGATCCAGGGCATACTCTTAATCGTCACGATCTCAGTTCTTGCTATCAATTTCACAATGGATATGCTCTATCCGCGAATTGACCCGAGGATACAATATGTATAAACCACTAATTCTCAGATCGAGGGGTGCAACCATCGGGCTTGCACTGATCGTCATGATCTTTTTAATTGCGGCTTTTGCGCCCTTTATCTGCTGGTTTGACCCATGGGACTACTCTTCAACCCCGTTGCAACGACCATCAACTGTGCATCCGCTTGGCACAAACGCTATCGGGCAGGACATCTTCAGCGAACTCCTGTACGGTGCCAGAACCTCGATTACCTTTGGTTTATCGGTATCTGCAATATCCCTTCTCTTGAGCGTGCTGATCGGCGTTTATGCAGGCATCTCCGGTGGAATTAAAGAGAGTATCCTTATGCGGATTACGGATGTCGCAATAGCGATCCCGTCGATTGTTGTGATCATCCTCGTTGCCGCATACCTGCAGCCAGACCTCTTCCAGTTGATACTGATTCTCTCTCTGCTCTCATGGCAATACGGAGCAAGGACGTTCTATGCCCAGACACTATCACTGAAGCAGAGAGGGTACATAAGCGCTGCAAGGAATTTTGGGGCAGGAAATGAATATCTCACCGTAAAACATCTGATTCCGGACCTGTACCCGATCATGCTTGCCGGATTTATCATACGCACCCGATACGCAATCTTTATGGAGGCCGGTCTTGCTATTATCGGGATATTTGATCCCACAACCAAGAGTCTGGGGCTCCTGATGCACATGCGATGGAGTTTGCGTATATGGGCACATGGCTATGGTGGCTCCTCCCGCCAGACATCCTGCTGGCTTTAACGATACTCGGTTTTTCGCTGGTCGGATATTACCTCGAGGGGACAATAGACCAGAGACATAGGTCTATAAGCTCCGGGAGGTTCAGACGTGCTTGAGATCAACGACCTGACCCTGCAATACCCCGCGGATTATGTAGAGTCTGGCAACATCCGTGTGCTCGACGGAATATCCTTTCATCTCAAGAAAGGGGAAAGCATCGGAATAGTCGGGGAATCCGGGTCAGGGAAGACGAGTCTGGGAATGGCGGTGATGGGCTTGTCTGGAGGAGAGGTCTCAGGGGAGATCCGGTTTGGCGGGGTGAACCTGCTCGATCGGACAGATGAAGAGATGCGGGTCGTCCGGTGGAACAAGATCTCGATGGTGATGCAGAATACTGGAAACGTGCTGAATCCTGCATATACTGTAGAACAGCAGATAACAGAACCCATTACAAAACACGGTCTGGATTCGAAGATCGGTGCGCAGGAGCGGGCGTCTATATTGTTAAGAGAGGTCGGGCTTAACTCTGACAAATTAAACGCATATCCGGTGGAGTTGAGCGGGGGGGAGCGGCAGCAGGTATTGATCGCAATGGCGCTTGCAAATGACCCCGAACTCATCATAATGGATGAGCCTACGGCATCGTTAGACGTTCTGACCCGCAGACGGATTCTCGGACTGCTTGACCGGATCAAAGAAGAACGCTCGCTCCTCGTAATCTCGCATGATGCCAGCACAGTAGCAAGCCTCGAGAATCTCATCGTGCTCTACTCAGGGAGGGTGATGGAAGCTGGAAAGACCGATCTCTTGCTGAAAGACCCGCGTCACCCCTACACCCGGAGTCTTCTCAGGGCGCACCCGTTCATGGACACCACGAAAGACCTGCAGGGAATCCGCGGTAAGATGCCGGCGTTGTACAACCTTCCGACCGGCTGCCGCTTCATCACGAGATGCACGCAGAAGATTGTGATATGTGAAGAAAGACCCCCTGAACTTACCGGATGCGAAGAGGGGGGTGGAGACAGCGACGACGGCAGAGGGACCGATCGCAGGATCGCATGTCACAGGGGCGGGATATACACACTCCTCCAGGTCAACAATCTTAACAAGACGTATGGTAACAAATCAAGGAA
>JAYEGZ010000109.1:0-3085 GCA_034659315.1 Methanobacteriota archaeon | reverse complement strand
CAATTGGAAAGAAATTTTCAAACAAATAAATGACTTTTCCAAGCGTACCTTTTCTACCAATAACAATTCCTGGGCCTTTCACTAGAAAATCTGAATGGTATCCAACGATACCGCTTGAACCAACGACGGGATAGCCTTTGCCAGTTCTAACCTCTTGCTTAAGCCCCTTTCCATAAACAAGTTCAATGACATCACCCAAAACACCTTCCTCCCACCCCTCATCCGCTTCCTCCACAAACCACTGCCTGAAAAGTGTTTTCGCCATGGCTTCGAGGGTCTTGTTCTGGCGATGGAGCAGATCTATCTTGTCGTCGAGACTGGAAAGTACCGAGGCGATGGCTTTTTGTTCGGGTAGAGGTGGAATATTGATTTCTAATTCCTCTAATTGACTTCTCGACACATTGGGAAAAGTAGAGCCTGTAGCACTGGCTAATAAAATTGGAAGATTAAAATCAATGATTCCTTTGATAAAATGTTTGTAATCCTCCCCCTCTTTATGCCGGATGACTGCTATGCCTCTACCGATGGCATATTGTTGATCTGCCCAATTCATTCTTCCTGTGGTTGATCCTCTTACGCAAAATAGAATATCATTTTTAGCACTTACTTTTTTAGGGTTTTCGGTGAATTGAATTGGGATCGGATTTTTTATCCCAAACTCTGTTGGCCCATTTAATAAAGGGCTTCCTATTCCGCTAGAATTACAAGTATCTCCTTTGGGTGATTGTCCCATGATTATTTCAGCAACATCACTTAACAGACCTTCGTTCCACTCCGTCATACCAGCTTCACCTTTTGTCCCATTATTTGATAGTATGCACAAATGCTTCGATTTCTTGTGCGTTTCCTGTGTGGTATGCACATAACCTGTGCATTCCCTTTGATAAACGCTCATCTGCTCTTTTACTCGGTGCATTTCATCACATCCCAGTATCCGCCTTTGTCGGGACCGATGCGTTTTATTCTGCCTTCTTTTTTGAGTTTTGCCATCTGCCATTCAACTCCTTTTTTTTGAAATTCCCACAATTTCCGCCAGTTCATTCATCGTGATATATGGTGTTGCCTTCAAAACAGACAAAATTTTCTCCCTAGTTTTCTCCCTAGTTTTCTCCGACATTTTCTCCGACATTTTCTCCGACATTTTCTCTGCGCTTTCAGGAGTATAGCTTTTCTTACTTTCCGACTGGCCGGCTTCCATCAGGTTAAAATCAACCGAAGTCATAAGCTTCCCCGGGCTTGTAATCTCTACTTTATCGTCAAATTTCGATAAGGTCGTAAGGCGTAATTCTTCACCTGTTCTTTCTTCAAAAAACAGTTCGAATTTTTCAATATCTATTTCAGGAAGCGTTTTTTCAATTTTCATCTTTTACACTCACCCTTGCAAGGTTCTCCAATATCACCCGATTCAGTTCCGCCTCCTCTTTTAACTGCTCTTCAAACTCGGTTTTTAATTGTGTAAATCGTTCCTTAAAATCAAATTCATCCTCATCATCAGGAAGCCCCACATATCGCCCCGGTGTCAATACATAATCCAGCTCCTTCACCCTTTCAATGGATGCGGAATTGCAGAACCCTTTGACATCTTTATATTCACCGTCAGGATTGCGCCAGTTGTGGTAGGTCTCCGCAATTTTTTCTATCTCCTCTTTGGAGAACTCGCGGGTCCTGCGGTTGATGAGATGGCCCATGTTCCGCGCGTCAATGAACAAGAGCTCGTCTGTTCTGTTCCTGTATTTACCGTTGGCTTTGTTCCTACTGAGGAACCACAGGCTGGCGGGTATCTGCGTGTTCAGGAACAGTTTTGGTGGCAGGTTCACGATGCAGTCAACCAGTCCGGCTTCCACAAGCTCCTTTCTGATTTCGCCTTCGCCGGAAGTTTTGGAGGTCAGCGCCCCCTTTGCCAGAACAAAACCTGTCTGACCGCTCGGGCTTAGATGATAAAGGAAGTGCTGTATCCATGCGTAGTTGGCGTTTCCTGTTGGTGGTACGCCGTATTTCCATCTGCCGTCCTTACGTAATAGATCGCCACTCCAATCGCTGTCGTTGAACGGTGGATTGGCGATGACGTAATCAGCCTTTAAATCTTTGTGGGCATCGTTCAGAAAGGAACCTTCATTGTTCCATTTGACCTGGGTGCTGTCGGTACTGCGAATGGCAAGGTTCATTTTGCACAATCGCCAGGTGGTCTGGTTGCTCTCCTGCCCGTATATCGATATGTCGTTCACTCTGCCCTGGTGTTGGGTAACGAACTTCTCCGAATGGACGAACATGCCGCCGGAACCGCAGCAAGGGTCAAAGACTCTGCCGTTGTAGGGTTCCAGCATCTCTACAAGCAATTGAACAACGCTTCTAGGTGTGTAGAACTGCCCCCCTTTTTTGCCTTCTGCAAGCGCGAACTCGCCAAGGAAATACTCGAATACATGACCTAGTATATCAGCGCTTCTGGCTTTGGCAGCGCCGAGCGCGATGTTGCCCACCAGATCGATCAAACCGCCAAGACTTGTCGGGTCGAGGTTGCCTCGTGCATAGACCTTAGGCAAAACCCCATTGAGCGAAGGATTCTCCTTCTCGATTGCGTCCATCGCGAAATCCACGTCTTTACCAATCTCTGGCTGTTTGGCTCTCGCTTGCAGATATGACCAGCGGGCAATTTCAGGAACAAAAAAGACATTCTCGGCTTTGTATTCGTCCCGATCTTCAGGGTCGGCACCGGCGTAATCCCCCTCACCTTTCTGTAATTTATTGTATAAGCCCTCAAAGGCATCTGAGATATATTTCAGGAAAATCAGGCCCAGGGCTATATGTTTGTACTCGGCAGCGTCAATATTCTTCCTGAGTTTATCCGCCGCTTTCCACAGTTGCTTCTCTAGTGGCTCTTCTTCTGTTTTAATCTCATTCTTTGCCATTCTACTTACTATACTAAACTAAACTAAACCTTCCCGATTAATAACTAAACATACATTCATGTATAATCTCAATTAGTTGATTAAGAATATTGCACTACCGAGGGTTGTATGTGTTTCATCTCATCCCGCCTCTATCACAGTTCAATAATATTAAACTATGCGTGATAATGGCATATAAC
>JAYEGZ010000108.1:5321-12116 GCA_034659315.1 Methanobacteriota archaeon | reverse complement strand
CAAGTGAGAGGAGTTCCTCGTAGCTCTCCGGCTGGAGTTCATACGCGTTCTGCAGAATCTTCCAGCCCTGTTTCCCGAGGTCGCAGTCGAGAACCGGATGATGCGCTGGCATCGTGAACGACGGGGCAGACGGCGTGGCAAGTGGTGGGGTGGGCGACGCCGCATCAAAATCAAAGAGCGTCGTCTGATTTCTATCCGACCTGAAATACCGCATCAGATGATCAGGATCGTCTTTCACAAGATCAAGACTCGTCTTCCGCGTCTCTTCGCTCACCCTTGCTGCCATGTCAAGCACCTCGCCCTCCGCGCCCGTCCGGTCGCAGCAGATCCCGAGGTGCGGCTCGCAGACGAACCGCTCGAGATCGGAGGAGAGCCAGTGATACCGCCGGGCGTAGCGGTCCTCTGTGTTCATGCCCTGCTGCACCACAGCCCAGCCGCCTTTCTCTGTGAAGATAAAACAGTGGTGGTACAACTGGTATCCGTCCTGAACACACGTATTATCGACCTTTGCAGACATCTTGCTCGAATACACGAGTTCATCTACCATGTCCCCGGAGAGCGAGAACGCGTCCGACTCTGATATCGCCCTGATCTCATCAGGCGTCTTTCGTGACGTCCGCCCTTTCCCGCCAGCAACAGCGATTCCCATCTCCGCAGGATCGATCGCAACTTTTAGCGCGCCGCAGGTCGTGGTGGTCGTGCCTGATGAATGCCAGTCGAATCCAAGCACGCACGAGAACGCCTGGAACCAGTGTGGATCAGCGATCCGGTGCAGGAACTCCTCAGTCCCGTACTCGTAGATGATGATCTTTGTGATCTCTCGTGAGAGCCCGACCATCCTCCGAAACAGCCACCTCGGCGCACGCCCGCCGTGTAGCGGCAGGTTCATGGTGCCAGTCTTCATCGGCGTGCTCTCATCTGGTGAGTGCTGTAATTGAAGGCAACCATCCCGATGACCATGCATATCGCAAGCATGGACGCGATCTTATCAACGCCAGTTTCTGTTCCGTGCGCCAGCAGGTAGACCACGCCGCCACAGATCAGCACCATGACCAGCGACACCGCCGCCGCCGCGATGCCCCCGCCAACCATCGCCCCAATTCTGTCTGCACCCCGCTCCTCAAAGAAGACCGAGCCTGTCACGAAGACGATTGCAAATACTATCAGCAATACCGGCAGTGGGACCGGATTTCCACACTTTGCGAATAGGCTGATCACGCCAAAAGTAGCCGAAACCATCCCAAGCGCAATTACAACCGATATCCCAAGCGCTTTTGTGAATTTATTATCCATCCCTGGTATTCTACTCATCTTTTTCATGCGAAGTATACACCTTCCAACAATCTGTTTATATCTCCATCTCTGTCACGGATAGTTACCTTTTTTGGTATGCCACGAAACATAATCGCAAGTCTGTCGTCTTTCCATTCGTGCCCGACAACATCTTCCCATTCGACAAAACGCACCTCAAGATCTATTCCTTTTTCGTAGATTTCATGTTTTCTCATAGAACCGCCAAGAAACGAGCCGCCAAGACCCCCATAGAACGCAGCAAAGGAAAATATGGGGAGGGGTCCGCCGGCAACTCTGGAACCATAAAAGAGTAATGCGGCGGGCACAACAATTATAATCAGCATCGCAAGAATCATCTTTCCTTCAAGAGTGCCTACCGCCCCTGCAAGTTTTTCGCCCTTGTCCATCCGTTTTATCTGTTTTGTAGCTATGTACCAGATCAGGAGAATCATCAGGATGTTTGAGAACGCCAGCAACCCGGCAGCCCAGTACATATCCGTGGGTCTACCCATAAACCAGTGGATTGATACGCCGATCAGGAGGACGGATGATGCCCAGATAACGAGCGCAATTTTGGGGAAGTCTTTTTTTAAATCCATCATGTCGACCGTCGGAGATGTGATCTCAATGAACCCGCGATACAATTCTGGCATGCACCCCGCGCCTCAAAGAAGACCGAGCCCGTCACGAAGACGATTGCAAACACTATCAGCAGTGCCGGAAGCGTGGCAAGATCACCGCCCCCAGCAAAGATGCTAATTGCTCCAAAAGCAATCGAGATCATCCCGGGTGCGAGTATTGCCGATATTCCGAGCGATTTTGTGAATTTGTTCTGGTTCCATCGCATTTCAAAGCCAACCCTTCCGGATGAAGCGTATCGTTGTTTGTTCTGCTTTAATAGATACTTGAATTTCCTGCACAATACTATCGTTTGTGGTTTGCATGTTTTAGCCCCTCGATCCTGCCATCAGACGCGTGCGTCCGGAAAGCTACCCCGCGCCCGCGCTGCATGCATAAGGCGATCCAGCCCTGTTACGCCCGCGCGGTCCAAATGATAGAGTCATCAGGCGGGCTGCCCCGAACCGTGCCTTTTGCGATAAACCACCTCGTCCCTGTACTCGATCATGCGTATCCTGTGGTACGGGATACTGACACCATCCTCGGTCTCAAAGAACGAATGTCCGAAGCGCACGATCTCAGACCCTGCAATGATCCGCGTGTCGCCGGGCGCACCTCGGTGCAGGTAATAGACCGTGCATTCACGCAGGGGGCAGCCGCGCCACTTGATCTCGTTTAAGATCTCCCGGGGGCGTTTTGACTTAAACATTGCCTCTGTATTATGATCTCACTGATAACAAATTGTGCGGCAAGCTTGTGCCCATAGATTTTAAGTAGCAGGGATTCTAACCAGATCACAATGTCGCCGCAATGCCAATTTGCAACTATTAGAGGTGTGATAAGAGATGGACATACTCGCTGACATCGGAGGAAAGCCCGGGCACGATTGCATGGGCTTTTGCAGGTACTGCTACTTCAAAGGAGTCGGAGAGATTGAACCATTCGGCTGTAAAAATTGCTTCCCGTTCCAGAAAGGCTGTGAATACTGTACAAATGCGGTGAAGGAAGAATATTATGGATTTAAGCCATTTCAAGTTGTTTTGAATGAAGTAAATCAAGCAATACGGTTTTCCAATCAGGAAATTGACAAAATAACGATCAGTGGCGGAGGGGATGTCAGTTGTTATCCTGATCTACACAGACTGGTCGATGCACTCTCATCTTACGGCGCACCGATCGATCTTGGGTACACGAGCGGGAAAGGGTTCGATAAGGATGATGATGCGGATTATTTCATAGATCGGGGTGTTAATGAGGTCTCGTTCACCGTTTTCTCAACCGACCCCGCACTCCGGAAGAAATATATGGGTGATAAAACGCCCGAAGCATCGCTTTCTGTGCTGCGCAGGTTTGCCGAATGCTGCACGGTGTATGCGGCAATCGTTCTGATCCCGGGCGTGAATGATGGGGATGAATTGCAGAAAACGCTCTCAGACCTCGAGGATATGGGTGTTACGGGCGTGCTCCTGATGAGATTTGCAAATAGCAGAGAAGAGGGCATGATTCTTGGGAATGCTCCGATCATGGATGTTGCAACGCATACGGTCGATGAGTTTCTGGCGATCGTGCGCAAGGTAGCAGAGGAGTACTCATTCAGGGTTACTGGCACGCCGCTTGAGGATCCGCTCATCGGCTCGCCGTTTGCGATCAGGAATGATTCAGGCGCACTCGCAGAACTGCCACATATCACAAGAGAAGCAACCGTGCTGACAAGCCGCGTCGCTGCGCCACGTCTTGTAAAGGTCCTGCAACACGAGAACGATTACGTAAACGTTGTCGGTGTTGGCAAGGATATCGGCTGCCTGATCACGATCGAGGACATAATGGCGCTTGATCTGGCTGAGGTTAAGGAGACTGTGTTAATCCCCGGGCGTGCATTCGTCCATGATACTGAGATTAAGACCGTGCTCTCTGGCGACGGTATTGACCGGCTTGTGCGCAGGGGCACTGACCGGCTGACTGTCGATGGTGAGATGAGCATTAGTATGACTCGAGAGGAGGTTATACAGTTCGAGGTGTCCGCATTCACCGATCTGATCAATCACATCAATGCAGTCGGGCTTCCTCCGGATCAACCAAAAGCATAATAACTGATCCAAATGATGTAACCGTGAAGCGAAAGGTGATGTACAATGAAGAGTTATCTCGTCGTATGGTTTAGCAGCGAGGGCGGCACACCGTCTGAAGTGAATAATCGACTGACAGCTATGGGGTTCAATGCGATGCAGGGTGCCTTTGATTATGTGTATGATTGGGGCTCGAATGCAAGCCTCGATGACATTCTGCAGATTGGAGATCGAGTCCAGTTGACCTTGAAGGGACTCGATGTTACGTTCAAGATAGAGACTGTCGGTGGTAATTAAGCTGCGATATGACGCTTATCTGTCAGCCAGATATCCCATGATCGGCTTTTATTAATGTTAGTTATCGTCGGGCACTGGTATTTGGTGCTCTGCTGATCTAACTATATTTGGCGGACGGTTTCACAGTTTCCTATAGTTCAGGCACCTTGTTTTACAGATGTCCGATTCGATATCCTCAATCTCAATAACAAACCGTTCTGCGATAGTTTTTCCAATATCCTTCCACTGATCGGGGTTAATTTCCAGTTCATGCAACCCGGTTGCGTTTGCTTCCGGTGGAGTCCCTCTGCCGGTTAGATTGATTCCGCAATGAATCTTTTCAGAGGAGATTCCTGCAGTTGCTATGCTCACTGTGAGTTTTTTCCCATCTGCAAATAGATCATCACCATTTCTCTCCGAGGACACACCACAATTCCTTAAAACATCCTGTATGCAGACCATTAGCATCCGCTGAAGATAATATGCCTGTCGGATGCCTGCCGGAGAATCGAATCGCTCAACAATGAAATGGATCAGATCGCTGCCTTCAATCGCCTTGTTGTTTTTTTCGTCCTCAACGTCCTTTATATCACGGACAGCCATCGCTCCGCGGAATACGATGATAGAGTCGCCGCGTACATCCAGATATTCGTATGCCCAGAGCGGGTTAATCTGCGAACCGTCGTACACTATGGGCGCGTCTACAACAGCGAGCTTCATTGTGTTCACAGAGTTAACCGAGTTTATGGGGTTCATGACCGTAGTCTTCGCCCGGTAAGATTAATATGTGTTGAGGTCGTTTTTATAAATAGGAGTGGTGTTATATGGGTGCATTGGAATCAGTGGAACATAACCTGCATCATGCAATAGAAGCGGACCAGCGAATATGTGACGATATCAAGCGAGTCATGGGGGATAAAGCGGGCGCGGAATTACTCTGGAGCCAATGCGAGCAACAACTCGCTGACAAGCAAGTATATCGTGATCAGATGAGGGATAAGGTCTTGGATACGGAGTCTGCCCTTGGCGACGCGAGAGCGGAATACAAGAATGTGTTAGATATGTGCAGTCGGTTTGAAAACGATTTAAAGAACATACGATCAGAAATTGAGCAAACAAATGCCCCTCTGGAGGATATATCTAATAAAAAAGAGAACGGGATAGGGGTTTTGAGCAGATTGGACGAGGATCTGGGTAACTTGGTAGTGGAAGATGGGAAAAAGATCGAACATGATGAACAATATGTGGCTGGCAGGATTAAACAAATCAAATCCGACCTTAAGCAAATAGAATCGGACGCAGAGGCCGGGGGTAAAAATGAACGATCCATAGAAAAGCAGGAACGGCGGATCGAACAGCGGCTGGAGACTCTTGATGTAAAATTGTCGAAGCTGGATCGCGCGAAAATGGAAATGGTGGATGCAAAACGCTCATTAAAAGCGATGAGGATGGCATGTGGACTGACTGAGGAAGACACTGTACCAAGAGACGTTCAGTCCAGGCTTGTTGAAGCAGAATCCAATCTGAAATCGGCGAGGGTTGATAAAAGCAAAATAAAATCAGAGGTCCGAAAAATAAGCAACGCACTATTGTTTACGGGTGGGGAAAAACGCCGTAGTCTAAAGAAGAATCTTGAAACTAAAAAATCCGATCTTAGAAGAGCGGAAGTTGCAGTAGAAAATGTGAAAAGCGAGCTTAATGCGGCAAAAATCGATAAAAAAAGAGAACCCACTCGCACACGTGCTGCAAACAGGGAACTTAATAAAATAAAGGAGAAAAAAACGGAGTTAGAGGCGAATTTGAGTGACAAGGAGAAACAAACAAAGATTGCCGAACGAGACGTCGAATCCGCAAACAGAGTGTTTAATGAGGCGAGAGCTGAACTTGGCGAAATTCGGCGCATTGTTGCCAATTCGAAAAACCGAGACACCGAAAGGCAGAAAATGCTAAAAGATCTGGAGCGGGAGGGAAAAAATCTCGAACAGATTAAAACCCGGAAGAGCCAGCTAGAACGGTCTGACGAGATGAGTTCATCAAGGAAAAACATGGCAGATCAGTTGAACGGCATTGGGGCGGAGGAAAAGGAGTTAAAGACCAAACTGGGTTATTTAAAATCGGAAGAAGATTCGATACTCCACGATCTTGAGGAAACAAGAAAGGAACTGGCAGAACGCGAGAATGGTGTGATGGAAAAAGAGAATTTTCTCGCGCATGAGCGATCGGACCTCCAAAAGGCGGAAGAATTAGTTAAACTTGATGAAAGTGGTCTAAAATCCGCGGTTGGTGAAGTAAAAACTGTGGACGATGAAATATCGCAGGTGATTTCGCGTATTCTTGCCACAAAATCAGAACTTGCGGCAACGGCGGATGGATTCGAGCGAACTTTGATACAAGAACTCGAAGTCGCGCAGAATACTGCAAAAGAGCTTGAGCAACTGACACACGAACTTGAAGAATCGAAGCATCAGGAACTTGAGTCGGTGAGAAGCGATCTTGAGATATCGCAGAACGCTGCAAAGGAACTTGAAGAGTCAAAACAGCG
>JAYEGZ010000108.1:0-5221 GCA_034659315.1 Methanobacteriota archaeon | reverse complement strand
GAACTTGAAGAATCGAAGCATCAGGAACTTGAGTCGGTGAGAAGCGATCTTGAGATATCGCAGAACGCTGCAAAGGAACTTGAAGAGTCAAAACAGCGAGAAATTGAGTCGATGAGAGCAGAACTTTCGCAAACATCCGGGGACGATCTTGAACAATTGACACGCGAGCTTGAGACCACGCAAAACGAAATCATCGATCTAAAATCAAGGCAGGATTCTTTATTGTCAGAACTGGAAACTGTTCGCAAGAATTTCAGTGATGCAACTATGGAAATTGCTCGATTACAGGAGTTGCAGGAAACACAGGGCGCGGAAGCGACCACGCAGAGTACTGTTGATACTCAGGACACTAAAAAACTTTTGACCGTTCTGGATGGGCTGCTTGAGCATATCCCACCTGATTTGATCGAAAAGTTTGCGAATTCGGACGATTATGTCCTATATGAAAAGGTTCTTGATGAATACGGCGTCTAATACGTGGATGGGTTATGGGACTTCGAGATAAAGCGGGTGAAGCCAATGATAAATCAGTACCAGCAGCAGCGCCCAGACGGGGGCTTCGCGCTGCGGCAGGCGAGACTCGATCCGACATTCCGGACGAGCCGAAGCCCAAAAAACCAGAGTTGCCAGCCGATACGGAAACACTTGACGAGGATGAAGCCGAAGCTCTCCTGGCGGGACTGGTGCTGGCAGAAACTGCTGAACCGGAAGTGTCAAAGCTCGCATCAACGATCGCACCCCCCACAATTTCAGCAGATCAACTCGGGATGTTCGGACTGGGAACCGTGACCGAGGGTACCGAAATCGAAGAAAAAGCCGAAGAACATGAGCTAAGAATCCTTTCTGCGATACATGAGCTTGGCAAACCGGATGGCGAGGGCGAAACAACAGATTCGGCATTCGATAAATTCACTAAACAGTTCCACCAACGGTTGCGCTTGTTTATGATGATCCCGTTCGTAGTGCTTGGCGACTACATTAAAGCGCATTCAGAGCAGTATCATGATCTGCAAACCAAGCTTCAACAGGCTCGCATACCGATATCTTATGAGCTATATATATCAAGTTCCATATTCTATGCCGTGATCGCAGGAATCATCGGAGCACTTATCGGGCTGATAGTTTCTTTCGTCGTCATTACATTCATCGGACTGCCTGAACAGATCACAAAACTGACATTTGGTGAATCAACGGCGTGGTTGCTCGATTACAAATGGATATTCATCTCGCTGTTCACTATAGTATTTCTCAGCGTCGTACTCGGAGGAATTGTCTATGTCCTGTTCCTACTCTACCCGTCCTTCAAAGCAGGTGGGCGTAAGACCTCGATCAACCAGAACCTCCCGTATGCAGTTACATTTATGTATGCACTCTCAAACGGCGGCATGAACATAATCGAGATATTCAAATCGCTTGCAAAGTGTGAGAATACGTACGGCGAGGTCGCAAAGGAAGTGGACATGATCGTTCGGGACATGGAGTATTTCGGGCACGATCTCCGTATAGCGCTCCAGAATGCCTCTGAAATGACCGTATCTAGCAAGTTTCAGGACCTGACGCACAATCTGCTCTCAGTCATCGACAGTGGCGGCGATATTCCCCGGTACTTCAAGGAGAAGTCAGATCAGTACTTGAAAGATGCTATAATGGATCAGAAAGGTTATCTTGAGACACTTGCTCTGATCGCAGAGTCTTATGTGACTGCTTTTGTGGCAGGTCCCCTCTTTATCATCATAATGGGTGTGATGATGGTGCTGATGGGCTCGGGAAACGATATGATGCTGTATGCGATCATTTACGCCGTGATTCCGATTGGTTCGGTCATGTTTGTGGTCATGATCAATATGTTGTCGCCAGCGGCTGGCGGCATCCCTGCACTTCTCGGCACACGAATCAACTTAAACCGCGACGTTGTTATGCCGCCCGAACTTGCCAGCCTGGAGATCGACAAGAACGCAGCCGCTAGCCCAGAGACAAAACGGCTGGAAGCGCTGAAGCAGAGATGGGAGCGTTTCATAAAATCCAGAAAATCGCTCGCTCTAAAGCATGTGATCCGTGATCCACTGAAATCGGTGAAGATGCAGCCAACAAACATACTGCTTGTAAGCATCCCGCTCGCGCTGTTATTCTTTGTTATTGCGTTTGTGATCCATCAGAACGAACTGTTGGACCTTGATCTTATCATAAACTTCCTGGATGATCATATCGTGTATTCGTTCTACATAGCAATCATTCCGCTCGCAATCTTCCACGAAGCAAAGAACATGCGTGAAAGTAGACTCCAGAAGCAGATCCCGGGTTTCCTGAGCAAACTTGCGAGCACGAACGAGACCGGTATGACCATACGGGATTCGATCAAACTGATGTCGAAATCAAACATCGGCACACTCAGCAAGCAGATCAAGCTGATCTGGAATGATATCGACTGGGGCATGGATGTCAATGATTCGCTGGTGCGGTTTGCAAACCGTATCAGGACGCATGTGGTGTCAAGATCGATCACGCTGATCACCCGGGCGAACGAATCGAGTGGAGACCTCGGAGAGGTGCTCGAAGTGGCTGCGCGGGACGCCGAGACCGAGCAGACGCTCAAGCGGGAACGGACGATGAATATGATGATTTATATTATAATCATATACATCTCATTCCTCGTCTTTGTCGGGGTTATCTATGTGATCTCAGCTACGTTTCTGACGCAGATGGCGGAAGCCGGTGAACAGATGGCTGAATCCGGAGGGGACGCGGGATTTCTTGGTGCTTTTGACCTTAACGCCTATAAACGACTGTTCTTCCATGCAGCTCTCCTCCAGGGGCTCTGCTCCGGTTTGATCGCAGGTGTGATGGGTGAGGGAAGCGTGTTATCAGGACTCAAACACGCCATAATTATGGTAACGGTCAGTCTGCTGGTCTTCAAGCTGATGGTAGGCGGGGTCTGATCCGGACCTGCATGTGCTACCTATCAGTTTATCCGCATCTCTGCTCTATCATTCACGGTATCCATGTCATTGATTATTTCGTGAATAGCGACAAAAACAAATACAGAGCAGGATACAACTGATGTTAACATGACCCTCTACGAACTCGGCGAGACCGCAATCGTGAATCGGATCGTAAAACGGCTGGACATCGAATTTGAGGACTGTGCTATCCTGGACTTTACAGATACCGAGTATCTGGTCGCAACCACCGATATGTTCCACAGGGTGACCGATTTTCCTGTTGAGATGAGCGCATGGCAAATCGGGTGGATGTGCGCCGCAGCAACACTCAGCGACATAGCTGCGATGGGCGCACGCCCCGAGGGCATGCTCGTATCGATGGGATTGCCGGACGTCGAGTCTGCATTTGTTGATTCGATGATTGAGGGGATGGATGCATGTGTGCGCAGGTGTGGCACCGCCGTCATCGGAGGTGACACTGACTCGCATCAGGAACTGACGATCTGCGGAACGGCGCTCGGACGCGTGCCAAAGAACCAAATCTTGCGCAGGAGGGGTGCAAACGTAGGCGATCTGGTTTGCATCACCGGGCGCTCCGGTATGGCGGGAGCTGGCATGGCAGCACTCGGGAAGGGGCTTACAGAACAGGAGATGCGGGATTCAATCGCAGTGAAGAAGTTCTTTGAGCCAATTCCCCGCATAAAAGAAGGGATCCGACTTGCGGAATCGGGCGCGGTCACCGCGATGATGGATAACAGCGACGGGCTTGCGCTATCATTGCATCAATTGGCAGAGACCAACGGGTGCGGATTTCGGATATGTGCAGACCTGCTTCCGGTGCTATCAGAGCCGGAGGGGTCGCAGGATCCGGATCTAGCGCTGGCGCTGTACTCTGGTGGAGACTTCGAGTTGCTCTTCACAGTTGGGGTGAGCCGACTTGCCGATGCCAGGCGTGCATGTGAACTGACCGTGATCGGCGAGGTGACCTCAGAAGGGGTATTTCTAGATGTGGGTGGGGGAGATAGGAGTACAATTGAAGCGATTGAACGGAGGGGTTATCGGTCACTGGTGCGCTCGAGGTGACGATGTTTTAAAGCCCGCTGAAACGATAGCTTTACAAACCAGTGCGGCGACCATTCATGAAAAGGAGGCAATAAGATTGACTGACATAAAAGAAAAGGTTATACCTGTAATGGAGAAGATCCGACCGATGTTGCAGGCTGATGGCGGCGATATCGAACTGATCGACGTTAGTGACAACGGTGTCGTCAAGGTGAAGCTTGTTGGCGCCTGCGCCGGCTGCGCCATGTCGCAGTACACGCTGAAACTCGGTGTTGAACGGATGCTGAAGCACGAGATTCCGGAAGTTACCGCTGTTGAGTCCGTATGACATCCAATGAACACGAGGATCGTGGCGAGTGCGGGGACTGCGACGAGTACCGGGTAGCAAGAGTCCATGACCAGGACGTTCCTTGGGACCCTTCGCAACTCAGGCAGATACAGGAGCATCCCTGTTTCAGCGAGGGCGCGTGTCACGCATTCGGCAGAATGCATCTTGCGGTCGCTCCGAAGTGTAACATCCAGTGCAACTACTGTATCAGGGAGTTTGACTGTGTGAACGAGAGCAGACCCGGTGTCACAAGCAAGGTACTATCGCCCGAGGAGGCGTTAGAACGTGTCAGGGAAGTGGTCACAGACTTCCCCTACATCAAGGTGATCGGGATCGCAGGTCCGGGTGAACCACTCGCTAACGAGGAGACGTTTGAGACGCTCCGACTCCTGCAGGAGGATTTTCCACATCTGATCAAGTGCCTCAGCACCAACGGTCTCCTGCTTCCTGAGAAGGTGGATCTCTTGAATGAACTTGGAGTTTCGAATATCACAGTGACGATGAGCGCGGTTGATCCTGATATTGGCGAGAAGATCTATTCGTTCATCAATTACCACGGGAAAAAGTACACCGGGAGGGAGGCTGCGGAGATCCTGCTCAAAAACCAGTTGGAAGGGCTTGCAAGGTCAGTTGAACTGGGCATAATAACAAAGGTGAACACAGTCCTGATACCGACTGTAAACGATCATCACATCATCGATGTGGCAGAGAAGATCAAGAGTACCGGGGTTTACCTGCAGAATGTCATGCCACTCATCCCGCAGTATAAATTCGCGGACATCACGCCACCGACACCATCAGAGAAACGCGCCATACAGGATGAGTGTAGCAAGATCACCAAACAGATGCGGCACTGTAGGCAGTGTCGAGCGGACGCTATCGGGCGGCTGGG
>JAYEGZ010000107.1:0-12142 GCA_034659315.1 Methanobacteriota archaeon | reverse complement strand
GGGGTTCTGACAGACAACATCGATTTTTCCTCTTGGTCGGGCCATGATGTTCACCAAGAATATGGTTATGCCGCATGTTATAATAAACTATCGTAGATTGGGACACTACCAAAAGCAATCTCGTTCATCCATAGCTTTATGAGAGATAAAACGCACCATCCCACCCATGCCCCGCGTTGTCGGAATCGACCCTGGTACCATGAGTTTCGATTTCTTTGGACTGGATGGTGATGACATCATCCTTGACACATCGATACCAACGAAACAGATCGCATCCGATCCCGAATCAGTCATCGGTCTGCTAAAGCAGGCAGATCCTGAACTTATCCTCGGTCCATCGGGATACGGAATCAAACTCAAAGGAATCGCAGAGATAACGCCAGAAGACCTATTTCTGATGTCACTTGTCAAAAACGGTGATAAAAAGTCAATACTCGGGATGCGCAGGTTCATCGAGACGCTAAAGAAGCATAATCTCCCGGTCTGTTTCATTCCGGGCGTCATACACCTGCCAACTGTGCCCTCATATCGGAAGATCAACAGGATTGACATGGGCACCCCTGACAAGCTCTGCTGCTGCGCGCTTGCGATCAGGGATCAGGCGATCAGGCGCAACATCGATTATGACCAGACATCATTCATATCACTGGAGATCGGGTTTGCGCACACCGCCGCCATCGCTGTAGATGCGGGGAAGGTCGTGGACGGCATCGGCGGAACCAGCGGCGGCATCGGATTCCTGTCGATGGGTGCGATGGATGCCGAGCTTGCATACCTCCTCGCAGGATTTTACAAGGAGTTTATGACCAGCCGGGGCGCGTCCTTTCTGGCCGGCGGCGGCATCGGCAGTACCAGTAGCATCATGCCTAAAGATCTTGCCACGCACGACGATGCCAGACATGCGCTGATCGAGGGTGCGGTCAAGAATGTTCTTGCACTCATGTCCTCGGTGACACCGGAAGAGGTGTTGCTCTCTGGCAGGTTGTCAGGAATTCCAAAGATCCGTGAAGAGTTGACCGAGCGGCTGGAGCGATTCTCATCTGTCAGAATGCTCAAAGGTTTTCCGGGAGCGGTGGTTGCGAAAGAATCCGCCCAAGGCGCGGCGTTGATAGCCGAAGGGTTGCTGCACGGGACGTATGCGGATATTGTAAAGGTTATGGGGATTGGGGAATCGCGTGGCACGGTTCTGGATTATGTACCGCAAGATGTTGCCAATTTGTCACCAGTAGCACGATTCATGGCATGATCGTGCCACCATGGTAGTCTTTGCCTCACACCAACGTATATATTAGTAGTACTCCAAATAGTTATTTATCGCAAGTGGTTTTCAACATCCGCAAAATCCGTTCGCATGGGTTTTTGCACAAATTGGGGTAACAGGGATTGGCGCAGTCCGGCACGCCCGGGTACGACCCGGGGACGGTCGGGCTGTGTATCATCTTTATATGGAGTGAGGAATATGAAAACATTGAATAAATGTCCAAAATGTAATTTCGAACTGGAACTGGTTTCTGAGATGCAAATATGCCATAGATGTAACTACTGGACACGGAAAGGAACTGCCCAGCTCGATTTTGCGATGCTTGACGGATAATAACAGATAAATACCGGAGCCATGAAATACGGGATTCATGCTCCGTGTAACTTTTCTTGGAACCGGCGGCTCGCTGCCGACGCCGCATAGAAACCCATCCGCAATCCTGATCAACAGGGATGGTGAACTACTACTGTTCGATTGTGGTGAAGGCACCCAACAGCAGATGATGAGGGCGAGAACCGGAATGATGAATCTTTCCTCGATTTTTATCACCCACCTGCATGCAGATCATATTCTCGGCATCCCGGGGCTGATCCAGACCATGTCATTCCAGGGGCGGAGTGAACCGTTGTATATCTATGCGCCGGAACGCTCATTAGAACAGATCGAATACCTGACACACATTGGATACACCAGACCCAAGTTTAACGTGCAGATCACAGAACTCTTCCCGGGCGATGTTGTTGAACACGATGACTATGATGTCGAAGCCATCAGGACCGAGCATAACATACCCTCAATCGGATATGCGCTAATCGAACACCAGAGGATCGGGCGGTTCAACCGCGAGCGTGCAATCGAACTCGGAGTCCCGCCAGGACCGCTCTTTGCACGGCTGCAGCGCGGCGATGATGTTATGGCAGACGGAAAGACTGTACATCCTGGAGACGTGCTTGGCAGTCCGAGACCCGGACGTCGTATTGTTTATACTGGCGATACCAGACCGACCGATGAGATTGTTGAAGTGAGTCGTGGTGCAGACCTGCTAATTCATGATAGCAGTATGGCAGACGACCTTATCGGCTGGGCGCGCGAGACAATGCACTCCACCGCCAGGGAGGCTGCGCTCACCGCAAAGGAAGCAGAAGTGCGGGAACTGGTACTAACACACATCAGTTCGAGGTACGCGGATTCCTCACCAATACTTGAGGACGGAGCAGCGGTATTTGAGAACGTGCGGGTCGCAAAGGATTTTCTGGAGATCGAGATACCGTATCGGGACAAATAGGTAACCATCGAGTTTTGGGTCAGAAGATACAGTGTCCTGGATTTCCAGACAGTGCCATACTACCTTTTAGAAGCATAGATTTTGATTTCCAAGTCTTGGAACCGGTTGGATTATACTCGATCATCCATGATTCCGCAAGCCAATCTTGACGCCATGGGTAGTTACCTTATTACTTCTTCTCAATTATCAAGGTAAGCCCGTCCACACCCGTAATCACCGCAGTCTCCCCTCTTAACACAGGTCCCGCTGCGGTCGCCCGCCATATCTCGCCGTGGACCTTCACGGTGCCCTCGTCATCAGGACCGATATCAGTCTCCGCCCTGACTGTCATGCCGATCAGTTCTTCCTGCCCGGTTGTTGGTTTCCGCACCCTCGCCTTCAGGACAAGCCCGAGACCGAGCACGATAATTCCTGCGGACAGGATTGCCACCACAAAAACCGTACGCCTGAATCCAGTGATCCAGTCTTCCGGCAAGAGCGGCTCTTGCGGGAACATGAGCGCACCTATAATCAGGCAGACGATGCCACCAAGTGTCAATATACCAAATGTCGGTGTGAGAACCTCCGCTATAAAGAGTACCATGGCTGCAACGATCAATATCGCGCCAAATGTGCTGACTGAGAACATTCCCATCCCGTACAGCGCAAGTATCATCGCTATAGCCCCGACCATCTCAGGAACATACGTACCAGGTGACGCAAGCCCGTAAATTATCCCGTACATCCCGATCAGAAACAACACAAAAGCTATCTGCGGGTTGCTGATGATATCGACAATCGAAATCACCAACGACGGCTTGTCTACGACAAAGACTGCTTCTTTTGTGTGCAGAGTTATCGAATTGCCTGATACGTTCACGGTTTTGCCATCGATGCGACCAAAAAGGTCGCGTCGGTCCGTAGCGATCAGATCGACCACACCATGGTCAAGCGCTTCATCTGCGGTCAGGGAAAGCCCCTCAGTGACGAATTTCTCAGCCGTTTCCACCGATCGACCCCTTTTTTCAGCAATTCCCCGCATCCGTGCAGCGTACGCGTTGATCGTCTTATTTTCTGCCGCTGTTGTGCCAGTCGTCGTTATCTCAATCGGCGTTGCTGCTCCGGTGGCTGTGCCTGCCGCCATTGCTGCGACATGCCCTGAAAGCAGGATGAATGCACCGGCAGAGAATGCACGATTGCCTTGTGGCACAAACACTACCACCGGTACCTGTGAATTCTCTATACTCGACACAATACCTTCCATCGACGTAACAAGCCCGCCTGGCGTGTCAAGTTCGATCAATACCGCCTCAGCACCGATCCCGGCTGCATGATCGATACCACGGCTAATCTGCATCTCGGTTCCCGCGGTGATCATGTCATCCACCTCGATCACGTAGACGACAGACGCGCTGCATCCTGGAAGTGACATGAGCAGAGCAAGCAGAGCAAGTGTTGTCAGCAAAGCCCGCGGCGAGGGCGCGGGAGGGTGTAGTATGCGTTTCATCGTGAGACCACTTTCCGGTTTTCCCGGTGATGGCGGTAAGTTATTTTATCCATCACCTATTGACTGCAACTATTTTAAATTTGCGGCAACTACTCCAGTACGTTGATTGGTCGCTCGACTGCGATCATGTATTTTCTGGCAAGAAGATGACAGAGGATGGGCGCGGAGGAATACACGAGCTATACTCTGCTAAAGATATGATAAATGCGAAACCCAACTCAGGTCCACTCCGGTTTTGTTCCCTGAGGGGAATGGGATGAGAAGGGCGTGCAGGTTAACCTTTATCACATCCTAAACCTCATAATAGATCAGGATGATCGATACCGAGTTCTTTAACCAGCTGAACCGATTCTCGCTGATGTTGCGCAAGCGGGTCTCGAGCGTGTATGCAGGCAATCGGCGTGCGGTGCTACAGGGCAAAGGCATCGAGATCGTGGGGTACCGTGAGTACATGCCTGGCGATGACATTAGGTCAATCGACTGGCGGGTGTACGGCAGAACCGAAAAACTATATATACGTAAATTTGAGGAAGAAAAGAGCGTAACCACTCATATACTTCTCGATTCTAGCAAAAGCATGGATTATTCGAGTAATGGCAGAACGAAATTCGATTACGCAGCGATGCTTGCGTGTGGGTTTGGTTACATGGTGTCAAGAGAGAATGAAAAGTTTTCAATATCCCCGTTTGCGGAAAGCATCAGTATCAATCCTCCGAAACGTGGCAAGGGACACCTGCTTCACACGATAGATGTATTAAACCACCTCGGGTTGCAGGGGGAAACGAGATTTGACCACTGTATCCAGCAGTACGAGAGGATGATCCGGTCAAAATCGCTTGTTATCGTCATATCTGATTTTTTATGCGATATTGACACAATACGGGCGGGATTATACCGGCTCGCACAGAACGATCTGATTGTGATCTCGGTCTTTGATCCGGCTGAATACGACCTCACGATTGAGGGTGATGCAAAGCTGCATGATATGGAGACAAACGAGATTAAAAAGACATACATCAGCCCAAAATTGAAACAGGAGTACCGGAAGCTGCTTGATGCCCATTTCGGAGCTGTGAAAGATACCTGCAATCATATCGGAGCGGATTTTTTCTCATTTAGTACGAATACATCAATATTCGATGCACTTTTCGAGGCAGTGAGGGCTAAATAGCGATTAACTGGTGGTCAGGATGGCGTTTGCAAATCCGATAGCGCTTCTCGCTCTTTCAAGCATCATCCCGATTGTAATCCTGTACCTGATCAAACCGAAGCCCAGAGATATAAAAATCCCGTCGCTGATGTTTATTCTGGATCTGGGGCGAAAAGAGCACAAATACCAGACAATGCTCAAGAAATTCATCAGGGATCCGCTGATGCTCATGCAACTCCTCTTTTTAACCCTGCTTGCACTTGCGATGGCGTCCCCATATCTTGTTGTGACTGAGACTGTGCGCGCTGATCACACGGTGATCGTCCTTGATGCGTCCGCATCGATGCAGGCAACGGGTTCGGGCGCACCGGGGACGAGCAGGTTCGATCTGGCAAAAAACGTTGCAGAAAAGTTCTCCAGCGGAAAGACAAGCATTATTCTGGCGAAAAACGTCCCGATCGTTGCGCTTGCGGGCGGAAGTCGGTCCGATGCGAAAGCCGTTCTGCAGCGCGTTAAGCCTAGTGCGACCACATCGGGCATAGGAAATGCAATTCTTCTTGCAAAGAGCATGATCGAGGAAGAAAATGGCGCAATCGTGGTCATCTCTGATTTTTCGGGTATCGATGTCACCGACGACTCGATATCAACATCAAAGATGCTTGCAAACGCTGCGGGCATCGATGTGACATTCAAGCAGGTCGGGAACGATGCAGACAACATTGGCATCATATATGGTAAATTGGAGCGGAAAGGAGACAAATACGAGTACATCTGCACTATCAAGAATTATATGGACCGTACACAGACGGTGCCGATTGAAGTGTTCCGCAATAGCAAAAAAATACTCTCTGATAGCAAAACAATACCACCGCACTCAACAGACCTTTTTGCACTCACTGATCTCCAGCCTGGTGCCACGGTCATCGTCCTGAAGCACGGAGATTCGCTGGCTGTCGATGATCGTGCATATATCGCAATTCCTGAGATCGTGGAGCGGAAGGTGCTCTTTATCAGCGAAAATAAAAACCCGCCAGCGAAGATCGCGCTAAGTTCACTCTCAGACACCGAATGCTCGATCGTAAAACCGCCCGTCCTCCCATCGTTTGATGATTACGACATCGTTGTGGTCGGAAACATCACAAAGGATTCGCTGCTCCCGGGAACGTTCAATGATCTTGCAACGTTTGCCGGGTCAGGTGGCGGACTTGTGATCCTTGCATCTGACGATCTTGGCGAGATCGACACAAACAACCTGCTGCCAGTGCAGATATCTGGAAAATCCGGGTCCACGGTGCTGAATACAGAGATGGTTAGTGAATTCATAGGAGATGTGGTGTTTGAGGATGTTTCAGTGATTAAACATCTCAGAGCAGGGCGGGTTGAGGAAGCGGTCACAAACGTGGTCGCAGGTGACGGCTCTCCGATGCTTTCGTACCGCAGGCAAGGCGATGGCACCGTTGTGTACTTCGGGTTCGGCGAAGGGGACTCGTTGTGGAATGATTTTCACACGAGAGTCGATTACCCGATCTTCTGGAGGCAGATCGTGGACTGGATGAGCGGAGTTCTCGAAATAGAGGCGTACAATGTCAGGACCGGGAGAACGTACCCCCTGGTGGGACGGCAAGAAGTGATCACGCCTTCCGAACCGGTTACCACGGATAATCTGCTATTTGATGAGGTTGGCGGCTATCAGGTCGGCGATATGGCGATTGCCGCAAATCTGTACGACTCGGATGAGTCCGATCTCTCAATGGACGCGATGACAGTTGCGGCACGTAACCTTGAGCCAGATACGGTCAGGGCTAAAGTCGAGAAGGATCTGTGGGCATTTCTGACCGTTCTTGTGATGCTTCTTGCAGGGCTCGAACTGTACTACCTCCGGGCGAGAGGCGAGTTGTAAGAAGCGCTCCGGTTTTCATCCAAAGAAAATCCATCACAAAAATTGTTCTGTAATGCACCACAGAGATGGAACTATCACGCATTATCACGGCGCAATCACCCCTGCAATCGTTGGATTTACAAATACGCAGGTAAACACGTCGTAAGATGGATTATTATTTTAGGTGACGATCTGTACTCCAGACAACCGTTCTGAAGATCTCCTGGAACTTGGATTCCATTTTATACTCGTTTGCAAGCAGAAATCGCATAAAATTCTTTATAAATTGGCAACCTCATCGGAGAACATGGCGATCATAGCGCTTAATAAGTATTGCGCATGAATATAAACATAAGACTGAAAGGGATGATGAAATATGGAAAAAAGAACTATACCATGCTTGATGGTGGTAGTAACAATTGCAGCGGTTGTGATATTTGCCGGATGCGTGGAAGAAAACCATGCGGATGTGGACCAGGTGAGAACATACGCAGGTCCGATCACTGAAAGCATCCTGTTAGGTATGAGCGAGAATAATTATTCCAAATATTCCAGTCATTTTGATCAAACCATGAAGAATGCTATGAATGAGGCTGTTTTCAACGAGACTAATATTTTGATCCGGTCAAAGATCGGGGATTACGTGTCAAAGGAATTCTGGAAAGTGGAGAGTGAAAACCAGTACACGGTTGTTCACTACAATGCAAAATTCACCGACGAGCCTGAAGCTGTTATCGTCAGGGTGGTCTTCCAGGAAATCATGGACGAGATGAAAGTGTCAGGGTTGTGGTTAGACTCGCCTAAATTGCGGGAGAAATAAGACCTGAACTACACTGGCAAAGAAATGTCCTGCCTCACAGATGCTTAAACTTGTAAATCTACGATTTAGCAGTTACAACTGAACGATATCCTCTGAAGATGGCTTACGCACTCCGGATCGGCTTCTGGACCTGATGATTTGGATTCTGCACATTAATCCCGGTGATTCATCCATGCCGACAATTGAAATGGTGGGTGTTCGCAGATAGACTCATAATCTTCGATCGGTTCATCTCGATCAAATCTGACAGTCCATTCATTTTTCCGTAAGAATCACTCTGCATTGAGCTCAGTTCGGGTTGTTGCGGCGGTCAGGAATTTTCTGATTATTAATCGAAACGCGCGCCATGAAGTTAAGATATATGAAAGATTAAGAGCAAATCCGGTGTCTAATAATTTTATAACTTTATTCCGTGGAAAGCTTTTTGTTTTATGGGCACAGTGTTCTGACAGTTGTCTGGTGTAGAAGGCGATAACACGATCGACTGCATACAGACACACACAGACTATGGATCGGAGGCACAAAACTATGATGAAAAGAACAACCGTTGCTACAATTGCAGCAATCTTGACTGTTACACTGGTATTTTATGCAACTGCATCAACTGGGGGTGGTGGATCGTCGGACCCACAATTTGAAGCAATGATATCAACATTGATTGCCGAACAGTATCCCGCGGAGTTGCAAAATAGTATCAGGGCGCACGGGTCAACAGATTCAAGCTTGGGGGCTGAACTGGCAAAAAGGATGGAAGAGAGCAAGTCTGGTGATAAAATAGGCGTGATAGTACTGTTGAGACCCAAACAGCGCATGTCATCACTCACGAGCCAGGAATGCGTTGTTGGCATACTTCAAGACCGAGATATGGATGTAGAGCATCAGTATCATATTATTAATGGTATATCGGCAAAGATACCTACCGAATCAATCAAAGAGGTCGCAGGTCTTCCGGATGTTGAATGTTTGTACCTTGACCGTGCAATTCATCTGATACATCCAATAGAGGCGGAAGAGCCAGCGCAGGCAGGCTCAGTAGAATTGGCGACTGATATCGGAGAAGGAACCGAAGAAAGAGTGTGGGATGAGGGGATTGATGGAAGCGGCATAGTTGTCGCAGTCATTGACACAGGGATTGATAAGAATCACCCTGATCTATATGGCAAGGTCATAGCCGAGAAGAACTTTGTAGATGATGGAACGACTGCAGATGACCAACACGGGCATGGAACACATTGCGCGGGCATAATCGCCGGAACCGGGGAGGCGTCGGGCGGGAGGTATAAGGGAATCGCTCCCGGAGCCCTGCTCATGAATGCACGGGTTCTGGATAGCGAAGGGCAGGGGGAGCTGTCTGATATAATTGCTGGTATCGAATGGGCGGTTGATAACGGAGCAGACGTGATCAGCATAAGTGCAGGGGGGTCTAATCCTGGCGACGTCCAGTCCAAGCCAGAGTGCATGACTGTTGATGCGGCAATGGACGCAGGAGTTGTTGTCTGCATTGCAGCAGGGAACATGGGGTGATCAAGATGGGCGCAAACAAACTGGTCATGATCGGTCTTCTGGCGGCGGCACTGATCTTAACATCCGGTTGCATCGATTCCGGCATCAGTTCACCCGGTGATGCAGTCAAACCGATAACGGTCGGCGCGTCAGATCAATACGGACGCGTAGCCGAGTTCAGCAGTTCAGGTCCCACCAGTGATGGAAGGACAAAACCAACGCTCGTAGCACCTGGCGTGGATATCATATCGTGCAGGGCAGGGGAGACTACGATTGGCGAGCCAGTGGATGACTATTATATCACGGCAAGCGGCACAAGCATGTCGACACCATACACAGCGGGCGCAGCCGCACTACTACTCCAGGCAAACCCTGATTTGACGCCGGCAGGGGTGAAAGCTGCCCTGACAACAACCGCTGTCAAATTGGACAACACAAAAGGGCATGAATACGAGGAATTCTATCAGGGGACCGGAAAAATCGATGCGTACCAGGCATATCTTGCAGTCAACAATGATCCGCTGGCGATGGCAGGAATCGTTCCTGACCGGTGGATCGCTGGCGTATGGGCATACACCGGGCTTGCGTACGGGGCAGACCGACCCACCAAGAAGGTATATGCCGTTTCGCCGGGCTGCGAAGACTTTGCAAAGTTTGTCTTCGCAACAGACCGGGAACTGTCGGGGGTGTCGATCACCACCAGCGGCACTGCCGGAGACTGGATACTCGTCCAGCCACTTCCTGACTCAATCCCGGCAAACGGACAGGAGACATGTTATGCCACGCTGACCGTGCCAGACGGAACCACTTCCGGAATGTATACCGGAAATATAACGATAAGCGGAGATGAAGGATCTGTTCTCTCGGTGCCCGTAACTGTGAATATCGCCCAGTCCGTGGAGATAACCGGTGGGAGTGGCGTGTTCAATGGTTCACTCGGCGATTGCGAATGGGAATATTTCTATTTTGACGTTCCGGCAAGTACCGAGCGGCTTGAAGTGGTTTTGAAGGATTATACTGACAATTCCGATCTCATTCTCTTTACCCCGAGACACGAATGTATTGGTCGCAATCAACGCGGCATGACCGATGCCAATACCGATACTGAGGTTGCAGAGAATCCGTCTGCGGGCCGGTGGATGGCGATCGCTTACGGTGACGAGATCTCAGAAACCACCACGTTCAATGGCACGGTTGCGATCTACAAGGTGGCATGTGCGCCACCCCTGTGGAATCCCGGAGTCCTGAAACCGGATGACATGATGTCTCAGTCATTCTCTATCGCAAACGACGGCATCGGACTCTTGAACGCCTCGCTTGACGCAATCATGCTCAACATCACTGAAGCCCACCGATTCAAAGGCTCGATTATAGAACAAGGAAATGTTTCTGAGTACTTTACGGTCCCTTCCGATCTGGATCGGTTTGAATTGACTGTGAAATGCGACGACGTGGATGGCATGTTATATCTTGAGTTACGCGATCCGAATGGGAGGTACGCAGGTTACGCGCAACTGGAGTCCGGTGTTACAAGGCTCCGCGTGACCGAACCTACCCCTGGGAGATGGCAAATCAAAATGTACTGCGAGTATCTGCCCTGGCATACCGAGTCCGTATCATTCAGAGGGGCGGTTGACTTATACCGGCATGAATCATGCGATTGGATCAGTTTCGACAACGATACTATCGGCACACTGCCATCCGGAAGCGATGCCAATTTCACCGCAACGTTGAGCGTGCCAGACCATGTTGAACCGGGAGATTACGTTGTGGCAATAGAGATATCCTCGGATCAGGAGACGTTTGACATCCCTGTAAGTTTTGTTGTTCAGACGCCGCTTTTCAGTGGAATCGGTCCGGATCATGGGAACGATACCGATGGCGACGGTCTGCATGACTACCTGACAGTGAATGTCAGCCTGAATTCCGGAATTTCGGGAGAATACCAGTTGAGAGGACGGCTGGAAGATGGGACTGGCAACTATCTATGGGCAGAGTCTATCATAGAGGCAACCGGCGCAGACCAGACGGTTCAGATCGATTTCGAAGGCACGAGCATCTGGAAGAACAGAATCAACGACACATACAGCATATATCTCTATATGTACAGTCGTAGAGGGGATCTGCTCGATCGCAGTAACTATACCACGGCTCATTATAATTACACGGAGTTTCAGCCACTGCCCGCGATATTTACTGATGTTTATTCAGACAATGGCGCGGACACTGATGGTGACGGGTTGTATGACTATCTGGTAATCGATGTCGGTGTGGACGTGATCGAGGCTGGTAACTATAATGTACGCGCCACATTGTGCGAGCACGGCGGCATGTCCGTGGATGGCGATAGCAACTACACCTACCTGAATTCCGGGAACCAGACCGTCCAATTAAAGTTCTACGGACTGGCTCTCAGACAGAACGGCTACGATGGACGATATGATCTACGAGACCTCGGTCTGTACAATACAACGTATTCAGACCCGTATCCGGTGACACCTATACCCGCACCAACACCCATAACAATACCCGCACCAGAAGAACCGGAACCTGTGGAACCGGAGAACATAACAGCGTTGTATGAAGAGGTGGATCACCGGAAAATCGCATACACCACTGCATACTACAACCACACCGATTTCCAGAGACCTCCGGTAGAGTTCACTGGCAATTTCAGCGATTACGGGCTGGACACGGATAATGACACATTGTACGACTACCTTGTGGTAGAAGTCGAGGTCAACGTCAGAAAGGCAGG
>JAYEGZ010000106.1:0-3135 GCA_034659315.1 Methanobacteriota archaeon | reverse complement strand
GACCTCTTCCACCGTTTTGCCGGTTGTATTGATCTCATATACTCTGTCAAGCCCGCACCATTCGACCGCCTCGACAAGGATCACGTCGATCGCCTCAGCCTCTACGTTCTCTGAAATCTTTGCCTCGCGATACCCGCGCTCCTCAAGGCGCCTCTCAAGTTCGCCCGGCGATAGACGGAGCACGATTGCAACATCGCAGACATGGTGCGAGAGATGTCCCTCGATTACAAGATTCCCACCCCTCCCCTCTGCAATCTCACAAATACGATCGTACACCACATCCATATCAGCGATCAGGGAGCCCCGATCCACGTCAACGCCCAGATGCAGTCCCCTGTCCTTTATGAGTCCATTCAGATCGAGCACATCCCCTATAAGGGTACATGTGGAGGTCTTTCCGGTTCCGGGCGTGCCTGTGATTCCAATGATCATTGTTGTTATTTATTATGTTGTTATGGTTGTGACCGTACCTTCCGTACCAGATTCCGCAGCGCATCAGCGACCTCATAACCGGATGCTGCCCAGTGCACGACCACGCCATCGATGCCATCGATCTCGACAAGCCCTGCCCGCTCAGACTGGCAGCATCGTGCAATGAATGGCTTTGTGATTGGATATAATCCGCTGGTCTGCGAGCAGATGTTGATAAATTTGTAGTGGATATTCGGAAACCGCTGATCAAGGATCATCTTCGAGATGTCGCAGCCGATAAGGGTGGCAGGCTCTGTTATCTCCTCGCTGTCAAGATACCTCCCGGAGAGCCCCGATGTGAAGCATGGGAATACGGCATCATCACCCTCAAACTGCCTCAGGTCCAGGATGTTGTGCGTAAACACAACGCCGAGTTCTCCGAGCAGACAGTCGCTTAGCTCTCCGACCATGTAGGTGAGCCAGCCTGGAACCGGTGGCACCACATCGATCACATCGATCTCGAGGAGGTCACCCAGATCCGGTTTATGCACGAATGTGAGGTGCTGATCCACACTCTTGAATATAACTGTATTTACGGTGTTAGTCTCGTATTCGCGGGCTATTTTCACAAGCCGGGTCCGGTTGTGCATGTTCACGAGTTCGTCATGTTGTGCGACTTCGTCTCCTGCTGCTACCTGTGTTAACGCGGTAACTCTTTGGAATAATCCCTCCCCTTTGCTCGTTACGGTGTAGATGGCACAGCCGTCGGATGCAAAGATGATCAGGTACTCTGAGAGGAAGTACATTTCGGACTCCGCGTTCTGGATGGTTTTGCGGCGCAGAAGTTCCTCGTGCGCCTCAGATAGTGTTTCATCGGTGCGGATCACGCCGACCGCTTTGTATTCGGGTGGGAATATCATGGGAATTTATCTCGTTTATCTGGCTCATAAAAACAAATTTTTCATCTTGTTGTTGTGCAATTGTGCTGTTTAGTTTGCAATAAATCTTTTCCTGACACGTCCCGCGGTACTCCCCGGCGCATCAATATACTTCGGAATGGCACTCTCTAATTGTGTGCTTTTTGTGGGTGGACTGCTGCCGGATGTCGATGAAATACATATTACATGCAACCACAACTAATTTGAAGAGGTGCGGGAGAGTGATTTACCATGACAACGCAGCCGAAAAAGAAAAAGACAATGCCAAAGCTCTCCCGGGTCACAGACTACATCTGGGACGTCCCCACCGACTTTATGGAGGGGATGCGGGTGCCGGGCAGGTTATTCCTGTCTCCGAGACTGCTTAAGGGGCTGGAGATCGATACACTTTCACAGACCGCAAACGTTGCAACTCTCCCCGGTATTCAGAAGTACTCGATGGCGATGCCTGATGCGCATCCCGGATATGGTTTTCCTATAGGGGGTGTCGCGGCATTTGATGCAGAAGAGGGTGTTATCAGCCCTGGTGGGGTTGGTTTTGACATTAATTGCGGCGTCCGCGTCATCCGTACGAACCTTACTGAAAAAGACATCCGCCCGAAGATCCGAAAACTGATCAACGCACTCTTCAGTGCAGTTCCAACCGGCGTTGGTGCAAAGAGTAAGCTTCGGGTATCAGACTCCGAGTTACGCCGGGTTTTTGAGGATGGGGGCGGCTGGGCGGTCGAAGAGGGCTACGGCGTTGCGGATGACCTCGAGCACTGCGAGGAGAACGGGAGAATCGAGCTTCCGGGAGACCTTCTGGTGAGTGACAAGGTGATGAAACGGGGAAAACCGCAACTCGGGACGCTCGGGAGTGGAAATCACTTTCTGGAGGTGCAGTGCGTGCGTGAGATCTACGATCCTGACATCGCGGACGCATTCGGGCTACGCGTTGGCGACATCACGGTTATGATTCACTGTGGATCCCGTGGCGCAGGACACCAGATCTGCACAGACCACCTCAAGGTGCTCGGTAAAGCGGCAAAGAAGTACGGAATCGAGCTTGTGGACCGGCAGCTTGCGTGTGCGCCCGTGCAATCAAGGGAAGGGCAGGCGTACTTCACGGCGATGTGTGCCGGGGCAAACTATGCGTGGGCAAACCGGCAGGTGATCACACACTGGGTCCGGGAGACGTTTTGCAAGTTCTTCGGGGATGTCGAGATGGATCTTGTCTACGATGTGGCGCATAATGTCGCGAAACTCGAGGAGCACGTAATCGATGGAAAGTCGCAGATGGTCTATGTGCACCGGAAAGGTGCAACCCGGGCGTTTCCGAGAGGGCACCCTGATGTCCCGAAAGCATACAGAAGCGTCGGGCAGCCTGTTTTAATTCCTGGAAGCATGGGCACGCCGTCGTACATTCTTTGTGGCATGGACAAGGCGATGGAACTCACATTTGGGAGCGCATGTCACGGCGCAGGAAGGGTCGGAAGCAGAAAGGCGGCAATGCGAAAGTTCAGAGGAGATGAAATCGAAAAAGAGCTGCTTGCAAAGGGGATTACGGTTAAGGCTACGCATCCGAGTGTGCTTGCAGAGGAGGCGCCCGCGGTGTACAAACCAAGCGATGCGGTTGTGGATGTTATGCACCAGACAGGGGTCGCACGCAGGGTGGTGCAGGTCGTGCCGATCGGGGTTGCGAAGGGGTAAGGTTTTCGTGGGAATGCGGAATCGGATGCAGTCCGGAAGATGATACGTCTCGATAACGTTTATATCGTTTCATCTTATATTCGGAGTAGAACAATAT
>JAYEGZ010000105.1:0-12385 GCA_034659315.1 Methanobacteriota archaeon | reverse complement strand
AAAAGCGTTCATCCCAGCCGGTAGATGCAGACATCATTGTTCTCAAATATCCTCTTGAAAGGCGCAGGATCTGAGCAACTGATCAAACGATAGTAGATCGACTGTTCGTATGACTGCTCAGACTCGGATTGCGATGATGCCTCAGGGTTTGGGTCCAGCGCTTCGTTCATAGCCCAGAACAAGCCGGGTCCGTAGTATCTTGGCAGATACACGATGGTTGCGCCGTACTCATCCGCAATATCTTTTGCTTCCTCTGCCGAGTCAGTCACAAAGAACCGCGCAACATCCACCACCCGCTCGTCCGGCGCAAATTCGTTAATCGAGGTCGGTCGTGCGACCGTGTGCTCGATTCTCTCTGATGCGTAGCGTATCATCGGAGTCTCTCCTGCTGCCTTGATCTCGAGCGTGGAGTCCCACCATGCCATGACCACCGCAGCATCCGCACCACTGGTCTCCTCGAGGAACCGGATCGCGTCATACGTATCCTGTGAAATGAAACGACCCGATGTGAACTCCTTTGAATCGATGAAATATGAGATATCCTGACCATCCATCCATGTACCATCCACAAAATCATCATTTAGCGCGTACAATTTAATTTCCTGATTTTCTCCGAATTCTTCTACCACCATGGAGGCTTTCTGCTGGTTCAGATTGTTGTAATAAACGGCAAGCCCGACAGTTGTCGCCGCAACAAGAATTACCGTGGTTGCAAGTGTCAGGTATGATTTATTTCTTGCCTCTGGAATATATGATGCCCGGGTACTGCGAAAGAGCGTAAGGATGCTTAACATGGCGGGCAGCGCGATCAGCACTGAGTATGCGATGAGCGTGCCCAAATCGAATGTGTAGTTGGAGAGCGGCCCCCGGATAAGCACCGCAACACCGCTGTACCGGATATGTGCCATGTATTGGTGCAGATATGTGAAGAACGCGAGTGCAAGTGCGATGTTAGCAAGTGCAAGTATCTTGCAGACGTTATTGTAGGAATTATCTCTTTTCACGAAACTAAATGAGAGTACAAGCGAGATGATTCCGATCGTGAGCAGCAGTCCCGATGCCACGAAATTGATATCCATGGTCCACCACGAGAACATCCGGGTGTTTGGTTGCGATAAGATCCACAGAGCAGTTGATATGAGATAAAGAGCAAGTGCGAGGTGGATAACTCCCACAAAAATTTTGTTTTTGCTTTTTACCTCGGTTATAGTCTTGTTTTCGTTCGAGAACATAAATTCTTCCTCTTTTAGCAGGCGTTCCTTCATAGGACACCATCCGAGTAGTTTCTTGATGAGTTCGGTCATACGATTCTCCGGAGTTTCCGGAATAGCTCATCAGCCATCTCTGAGGGGCTTTCTGATCCTGCAAGTGATATTTCCATCTCGCCCGCGTAATCCCGCAGGAGTTTTTCGCACTCATGTGAGCGGCTGCACATACCGCAGTCTCCCTCGTGCCGGTACCAGACCTGCACGCCGTGTTTTGCCGAGACAAAGATGATCGCATCGGTCTTCAGTTGAACCGATCTCCCGAAGAGTATTCCGCGCTCGAAATTCACTTTTTTAACCTCGATGTGGTTCGATTGCGCCATCTCCATGAGAACCCGCGATACCTTTGAGTCCATGCCCTGAAGCGATTTGGATACTGATTGGCGGCTGACACTGAAACTTCTGGCGATCTCCGCGCCTGCCATGCCGTCTCTGCGTAGTCGCCAGAACTCAAACTGCCGTTCGTTCACTGGTAGGAACATGTGTCAATCTATGTAAGTTTACACATAAAAAGTTTTTGGTGAGACTGGAAAAGAGAGATAGAGAGATCACATTGCGTGATATCAAACCAATCACGGACGCAGGTGCTTACCTACAAGTTACACGAGTGTGCCAAGCACAATTCGGCAGTGTCCCGACACATAGTTAGTATGTAGGCAGCGCACCAGTATACCAGATTAAACCGCCTGCGGTAAACTTATGTATTGATTACGTCCAGACTACACTTACATTACAGTGTTCATGTCTTCTGAGAACAGGAGGTTTTGATGACCGATAGTAGAGATTATCTGCACCGCACATTCATGGGACTCGGGACCGCAGTCAGCGAACTGTTTGGAAAATCGAGCCAGGAGCTGACAAACCTGTTCACATCATATATCGGCGCTGAAATTGGTAAAATGCTCCTTGAGAAAGGGCTGGTGAGCCGGGATATGCCGATACCGGAGCTGATCGGGGTTCTTGCACGTGAGCTTGAGTTCGGAGACGGGTTTGAGATCACCAGTAGTGCAGGTTCGGTCACGCTCAAGATCGTGGACTGCAATGTCTGCCCGAGTAAGGTCGGAGGTGAGACATTCGTGACGTCGGTATGCCCAATTCCAGGAATCATCCGGGGCGCCATCGATGCTGTGAAGGGCACAAGCGGCGAGGGCTATGCAAAACTCAAACCAGGTGAGGGGTGTGAGATAATATCGATGATCAATCCGGAGGAATCATGACCGAAGAATGGCGCAAAGAGAAGGTGGATTATGTTGTTTACAACGCGATATCGTATGCATTCGAGCGAGCGCTGAAGGAGACGCTTGGAAGTGGCGCAGCAATCATGCAGACCACGATGGTGCCACTGGTCGGCGTTGATCTGATCAAAGCTACCGAAGAGGAGCTTGGAATCGAGTTTAAACCAGGAAAGCCAATGCCAGAGTTCATGAAAGACCTTGCAAAGCTGCTTGTTGGGCTTGAAGTCGCCGATGGGATACGATGTACGCCTGATGAAGGCGACGTTGGTGATGATGATAACTGTGATGAAGGAAAAGTCCGATGCCACGTCAAAAACTGCATCAACACACTCGCACTGAAGTACCTGCGTGAGAAAGGTATTGAATCATGTATTCTCTGCCCGCCCGGATTTTACGCAGCATCAGCCGCCAGAAAGGTTTTTGGGGACAAGTTCCAGATACGAATAACGAACAAAACCGCGGAACTCGGGGACTGCATGGTGACATTTGAATTAATTGAGTAGGTGAAGCGAATGCCTGAAACAAAGAAAGAAAGACTGGACAAGATTCTCTCCAGATTCGGGGAAGTCGGACAAATCAGGGCAGTTGGCGTCGTCTCAAAGGAAGGATTGCTGATCACGTCGCGGATGCCTCCTGAAATGAACGAGCGGATCGTTGCTGCGCTCTGTTCCACGATCATGGCGAGCGCAGAGACCGCAAGCACCCAGATGGGAATTGGAATGGTGAACGATATCCATGTAAAGACCGACCAGGGCACGATATTGCTCCAGCCAGCCGGAGAAAAGGCGGTCCTGATCGCCCTGGCAGAAACCGGCGCGCAACTTGGACTGATCATGATGGAGATCGAAGCACGGGCAAAACAGGTGCAGGAGATCCTTGAAGAGGTGTAGAATGGCGGCTATCACTCAAACTGGTGGCAGCACCGACGGCAAACTCCGCAAGACCTACATTCCGGTGCTCGATGATATGCTCGGCGGCGGCATGCCTGCCGGGACGTCACTGCTCTTTACGGCAATGCCGGGCGTCACATCAGAGGTTTTCGGATACCAGATCATTGCCGAGCGTATGCGGTGCGATAAAGAGATCGGCTTCATCTATACGAACACAAAAACACCTGTTGAGATCGAACACGTCTTTCAGAAGTACGGCTGGGACCTGCGATCATTTCTTGACTCTGACCAGGGATTTTTTGTCGATTCCATATCCCCAATGATGGGAATGCCTGCGATCGGCAGGTATGTGATCGAGGACTTTGCAGAGAGCGAGGCAACGGTCAAAAACGCAATATCTGATGTCGCGGGAGGGACTGCGGTGATCGAGAATATCGCAACGCTTCTTGATTCGCTCGGATTTGATCAGACGCTCGGATTGATCGGGCGGTTGAACGAAGAAGCGCGGAAAAACGACGTGAATATTGTATATATGTTCACGAGATGGAATTACAAGAACGTACTTCTCGAAAAACTATCAGATATCGTCGATTGCGAGGTAAAACTCTTCAGTGTCGAGGAGAAGGTGATATACAGGCAAGTCTTCGCAGTTACGAAGTCCAACTGGATAGCCCCCAAAACAAACAAGATATTCTTTGAGGTTATTGAACCAGGTGGTGTTCGGGTCTTCATCCCGAAACTGCTGGTGACAGGACCGTACAACGCAGGAAAGACAGCATTTACCCATGCAATCGCAGCGGATACTGTTTCTGTGGATCGGCAGTCTTACGAACTGTTTCCGACGACGGTGGGTCTCGATATCGGGCATCTCGATTATAACGGTTTCTCTGCCGACGTGTTTGGTACTCCGGGGCAGGAACGGTTCGATCTCCTACTTGAACCGCTTGCAAGAGAAGCGATCGGCGCGTTCATCGTTATTGACTCGACAAAACCGGACACGTTCGTGCGGGCAAAGGAAATGATCCGGATGTGTCGCACAGAGGCAATACCAAAGGTGATCGTCGCTAACAAGCAGGATCTTTCGGATGCACTCTCTTCTGAGGAGATTAGCGAGAAAATGTCGCTATGGGAGGACGTGCCGATCATACCGGTCTCGGTATTGAACAAAGAGGGGCTGAACAAAGCTCTCGACACCCTGTTTAGTCTGATGTATGATGTGTGATGTATGATTCCAAAAATAAGATCCGGAATCAATGGGTTTGATGAACTGACCGGCGGACTGCCAGAGAACACGATGACGCTGATATATGGTCCGCCAAAGACCGGAAAGTCCATAATGTGTTACCAGTTCCTCCGCCAGGCTATGGACGACAACGATCTGTGCATGTATCTGATGACTGATTACGACCTGGCACAGCTCGAACAGCAGATGATGGCTTTTGACTGGTTTATTCACAATTATGTCCTGAATAAACGATTGTACGTGATCGACACCGCATCGGGATCAATTGGTGCGATGCAGAAGGAAACAGAGAACATGTCGATCTCTTTTCCACAAAATCCGACCGATATTGCAAGCAAAGTCATCCAGCAGCTACAATATGTCCATCAGCAGGCGCAGCGGTTCAGGTCGGTTCTGGACTCGGCAACCACGCTCTTTGCGTTCAACTCGCCGATCCTGATCATCAGGGTGCTCAAGGCGTACACCCTGCGAATCAAGATGGCTGGCGGCACCGGCATCATCACATACACCGAAGGCTCGGCAGAACCGCAGATCGAGACGATGTTAAAAGCGACCGCAGACAACATCGTGTACCTTGGCGAGGACGAACTCGTCATCGAGGCGATGACCGGAATCAAACGCACGAAAGAGAGTTACCAGATCACTGATAACGGGCTCGTGGTGGGATGACCGCCCCCCGGGCACCTGCAACAATTCATGTTCTCTGGCTTGGTTCCTTAAGTTTCAGGTGAAAGAGTTGCGGGAACTATTTTGGGGATGTTGTGTGTCACTCTACTCCTGTCAAATCCGCAGCTCTCCCCACCACGTTTTTGATCTCAGACCCGCCCGGCGGCAGGAATCTGGCGATCTGGTCCGGCGGCGCAACAACCTTGATCTGCCGCCCAAATGCATCCGAATACGTCCGGTAGATCTTCTTTGCAAGATCGTTCTGGTTGAACCGCCCAGGCACAATCTCGATCACATGTCCTGCATGTTTCTTCACAGCGGACACAGGACCGCCGATAAGCTCCATTCCATCTGTTATCCCGATTGCGATACCGATCGAGACGTTTCTGGAATAATTCCGCTTACCTCGGATGATAAATGCACCTTTTGCAACGAACTCGCCGTGCTCAGGAGTTTTTGAAACCTGATCCGGATGTACCCAGTAGCAATCTCCGGTATACTGCGATTCTTTCCAGATACTCGAATACGAGACCGCGAACTGCGCCGCCTCTGCGATCGTCTGCTCTGGCACCTGCCCCCCACCCTCGACTTTGATGATCGTTACTGGCGCGCCGGGTGCCTGCGTATGCACGAAAACATCCCTCTTTTCGAGGTATTTCTTGACAATCTCCTCGTTGCTCGTAGCGTCCCGACCACCTACCACAAGAAGACCGTCTGATGACACAAACCATCTGAATCGGTGGTACCAGCGTGGTTTCGGACGCTTGAGTGTCGATGTTTTTATCTTCGACTCTCCTGCTGCTTTTGCTTTTTTTACTTCGTTTTCTATCAGTTCGCGGGTATGTTCGAGCGCACGCACGGCGCCAGCCCGTTTTGAGCTTAGTTTCTTGGATCTGTCGTAATAGACCTGTGCATTCTGTGGGACGGACTTTCCAACGTCGAGTGCGACGTCTGTCCGGTCCAGTTCCATTGTAATCGTCTTTTTGTGTGGATCAATCCGTTTTATCATCCGTGCAGTGGGGTGGTCTGCCTGCTTCACGATCTCTGCGATTTCACCCCATCCACGCCCGTTTGCAAGCGCAGATCCAATCGCAGCAAGCGACTCATCAATCAACTGGTAGTGCATATAAATCGTCTCTGCTTTCGCCTCCAGATCGGATTTTTCTCTCTCAAATTTCAGAATTGCATTTTCCTGCTGGGATAGTCGATGTTCGAGTGGATTTTTCTTTATTCTGGCTATTTCCGATGGTTTCTTTTCATGCCCCACCATCACGTCAAAGAACTCATCGAGTGCCTCATTAAATGTGTCAAAATATCGTTTTTTATGATCCGCGTATTTGGAAATCTCAAACGGAAGAACATCGATCTTCTTTTCATCGCGGTATACGATATGCGGCTTTGGACCCTGTATCTGCCCAAACACCTCCGTAATTCCCCGGTGCATTGTTAGGATCATCTCATCGGACATGTCCTGACATTTGAGGTTTTTATCGATCCCTGACACCGAACAGACCTCTTCAGCGATGGTGCCACCCATATTCAGATTTGTTGCAAGCGTCTTCACAAGATTGATATCTGATTTTGAAAATAGATCTGAAAGTTCACCGGATGTAATTTTAACCGGGTTCAACTGCATATCTGGCAATTTATATATCTCGCCACTCCGGATCCTGCGCCCGCGAAATGTCACCGGACGCATTGGGAGAATGATTTTCTGCTCATCATTTGTCAGTATAGCGTTACCAGGCGGGAATAATTCGATAATAAGGATGTTTGCGTCTTCACCACGCATAGTCTTGATCTCGATGATTCTGTCGAACTCATACTGCTCGATCGAAACGATCCTGCCATGAGACAGGTATTTCCGGAGCGTCATCGCAAACGTCGGTGGGAGCTTCGGACCTGGCTGCGGATGTGCGGTCAGGTGCATGGATACACCCGGATCGATCACGAGATCACATCTTCCCTCGCCAAACAAGTACAAATTCAACCGGATCTGATCGGTCTCGTTATCTGATTTGTATATCTTCTCGATGCGCGCTCCAGCCAGATGCTGCAACTCGGCGACCATTGCCGCAACATCAATGCTTGTCATCTCGCGTTTCATATCAGGCACCCATCCAAACTACGACTCATTTGCAGGTCACCAAACGTTGAGACTGAAGTCCAGCCACCGCGCAGAATGAGTAATCATCCCCAGTGAAATCACGTCCGCGCCGGTTTCTGCATATTCCACGAGATTATCGGCTGATATGCCACCGGACGATTCGAGTATCACCGAATCTCGCAATTTTTTATCATCCAACACTGATATGGCCTCTTTGATTGACCTTGCATCCATATTATCAAACATAATAACGTCAGCACCGAGTTCGGCAGCGCGCACAGCGTCACCGGCATTTTCAACCTCGATTTCGATTTTTTTCACAAAACTCACAGCCTTCGCAACTCTGTATGCCTCGCCCATGCCGTAAATCCTGATATGATTGTCCTTAATCATGATGGCGTCGGTGAGGTTGAACCGGTGTGGATCCCCGCCACCAAGTATCACCGCCTTCTTCTCAAACCGCCTGAACCCGGGCGTCGTCTTTCTTGTGCAGGCAATCCGTGCGCCGGTGTGTTTCACCAGGTCCACGCACGCACGGGTCATTGTCGCTATTCCACTCATCCGGCCAAGGATGTTTAAGGCTACACGCTCGTTCTGAAAGATTGAACGTGAACTTCCTTCAAGGTCGATGATGGTGTCGCCGCCCGCGACCCTATCACCATCAACACATTTGCGCGAAGGCAAAACCCCGCAATGACTGAAAATCCGGACCACTTCTTCGAGCCCTGCAAGTACTCCATCCTCTTTTGCAATAATTCTCGCGCCGATTATTTCATCTGGGAGTGAACTATGAAAAACATCGAAATCTCCGGTATCTTCCCTTAAAAAAACCTCGATTTCGGATGCGATCATTGGACTAAGCCCAGATTGTATAGTTGCTCCCAAACCATCAGCTTAGCAGTCTCGCAGTCTGTCTGGCTCTTTGCACCAGTGATCACCAATTTTCCAGAACGGAATATCAAAACAACAACCTTAGGATCATTTATCCGATACACAAGTCCGGGAAACACCTCTGGCTCATATTCGACATTCTCAAATCCCAGACCGATCGCGATCGCGTCCAGATCAAGCTCAGTGCCAAGCGTTGCGCCCGCCACAATGTTCTGTACAATATATGACTTGTTTGTGATGGTATATCCAAGACCTTCAAGGTCCTTCGAAAGGATTTCTACTGCGGTATCTACATCCTTTATGCTTTTTGCACCGGTGCAGTTCGCTTTACCTGATCCAAAGACCAAAAATGCGGTTTTCGGAGTTTTTATCCGGTAAACAAGCCCCGGGAATTTATCCTTGTCGTATTCGGCGTTTTCGAGGTGCGAGGATATGTGTTTGAGGTCAAAGTTGTCAGAGAGTGCCATCGATGCGACGATATTTTCTATCTTGATGGTGGGGTCTATCATAATTTGCACGTTGAGTTTATATACATTAAATATATCGGTCATATGAGTACGGTCATCCGCTATTTCATGAATCAATTTCACCGCAGGATCAATCAAAATACTCCGGACTCCATGCCATGCCACCCAAAAGAAGAGTGCAGAGTACACCATAGCAAATATACAGTTTCAGGCATACAGTTTTACAAAACGCTGACATAAGTAGTCGGTTATGAACGCTCTCGCCAGATATCAGTGCATCTCAGCCGACCGCAAGCCAGCACGGTTCATGATCACAAAGAACACTCCGGTCAATTTCAATACGGATGCAGCGCTCAGTGATCTGTGGAAACTCCACGATGATGCAATGCGCCGATTCAACAAGTCCGGCGAGTCGGACTGGTTGGACCGGTTGGATAAGTCAGAAAAACCAGATGTAAAATCACTACTCGACCTGAAAATCGTGATTGCGGATCGTATACTTGAAAATTGTCATTTCTGTGACCGGAGGTGTGGCGTAAATCGAAGAAAAGCAGGGATTGTGGAAAAACAGGAATTATGGGGACAAGAGAAACATGGATATTGCAGGGCATGCGCGGTTTCAAGATACTCATCAGAGTTCCTGCATTACGGCGAAGAGCCTGAACTCGTGCCGTCACACACTGTTTTCTTTTCAGGCTGCGTCTTTTCGTGTGTCTACTGCCAGAACTGGGAGATATCAACAAATCCTGATCTCGGAATGCCGATTCTTCCAGAAGACCTTGCAAGGATCGCTGCAGAAAAGCGCGGTCTTGGTGCCAGGAATCTGAATTTCGTGACTCCAACCCCACACCTCCACACCATACTGCGCATTCTTGCCAAGATGCGGGTAAATACTCCGGTCGTGTGGAATTCTAACATGTACCACTCCGAAGAAGCTGCGAAGCTTTTATGCGGAGTTGTGGACATCTATCTCGGGGATTTCAAATATGGAAACGATGAATGCGCAAAGAAATACTCAAATGCCGATCATTACTGGGATACGGTCACAAGAAATTTCCTGCGCGCTTACAAGGACTCTGAAATCTTGCTGCGGCAGCTTGTGCTGCCTGGACATGTCGAATGCTGCACCGCGCCGATCATTAAGTGGGCGCGCGAGAACATTCCGGATATCCGGTTCAACCTGATGTTTCAGTACCGACCCGCGTATCTGGCATATCGCCACCCGGAGATCAACAGACTGCTCACGCGAAGTGAGGAAGCACGGGCGCGGGAATTATTGATGGATATGGATGTGGGGGTGGAGATGGGGCAGGATGTAGAGCGCAGGAGCCGGTGCTGAAGTTGCCAATTAAAGCCCCGTGTCTGCCACTTCCGGGTTGTGGACCCTTGCAAACACGGGTTTACATAGCACGCATATAGATCGCCGATATACCATCAGGTAGCAGACACATTTATACAACAAACTCTTTTAAATGATAATCATGAAATACATAACAGCAGTCATTGTTCAGGTGCTATCGCATGCCCGCGCCCGGGCATTACCGAACATGACGACGATAACACAAAGGTGAATACCATGACCGATCTGACCGATAAAACAATACTGATGGTGGTTGCCCCGCTTAACTTCAGAGATGAGGAGCTGTTCGTTCCAAAGGAATTCTTTGAGAAAAAGGGAATAAATGTTGTAGTAGCCTCGAGGGATGGTGGAGTTGCGACCGGGATGCTTGGCGGATCGATAAATGTCGATATCCGTGTGTCGGATGCCGTTGCCAGCGATTATGATGCGGTCGTGTTCGTTGGGGGGTCGGGCGTCGATTCACAGATGCTTTATGATGATCAGGGGTATCTGAAACTGGCAAAGGATGCAAACGACGCAGGCAAGCTCGTCTGTGCGATATGTCTCGGTCCGATGATCCCTGCGAACGCAGGTCTGCTGTCAGGCAGGAATGCAACCGTCTTCACCAGCGGCGTATCCTACATCGTGGATAAAGGCGCAAAGTACACTGGCTCGCCAGTGACCCGGGATGGTAAAATCATCACTGGAGCGGGTCCGGACGCCGCAGAAGAGTTTGCAAAGACGATTGTAAAAGCACTTGAGTGAATGATCACATGGTTACGCACATCGATCCATGGACATCGGCGGGAATTGAGGATTATTCCAAATTATTCGAGGAGTTTGGGATAGAAACGTTTACAGAGCTTCTACCCCACGTTCCGGATCCTTGCCCATACATGCGGAGACGAATCATCTTCGGGCACCGCGGATATGTCCCTGTGCTTGATGCAATCCGCCAGAACAAGCCGTTTGGAGTGATGAGCGGGTTTATGCCATCTGGTAAGATCCATATCGGCAACAAGATGGTGATGGATGAGATTATCTGGCATCAGCGACATGGCGGCAGTGCATTCGTGGGTATCGCGGATATGGAAGCACATGCGGTGCGAGGGATGTCGTGGCAGGACTGCCGCAGGATTGGGATCGAAGAGTACCTCTTAAGCCTGATTGCACTCGGGTTCGAGCCTGATGGACACATATATTTCCAATCAGAGTGTTATGATGTGCGTGATCTTGCGTTTGAACTCGGTATGAAGACGAATATCACTGAACTCTCCGCAATCTACGGGTTCAGCGGCGAAACGAATATTGCGCACTTGGAGAGTGCACTTGTGCAGAGTGCAGACATTCTCCAGCCGCAGATCGCGGAGTACGGCGGTCCAAAGCCTGTCGTGATCCCGGTCGGCGCTGATCAGGATCCGCACATCCGTCTGGTACGGGGTCTTGCAAACAAGATGCGGATGTTCCGGTGCGAGGTTCGGTCGATTCGGGGCGTTCCGTATGTTAGTGTGCGCGGCAAATCCGCTCCACCGGATGCGCTAACAAAAATATTCGAAACTATTATTGACATGGGTTATAATGCGACGAAATATAAAATGCATATTGATGTACAAGCTGGTGAAGATGTTCGTGACGAATTTGTCGAGGCATTTCCTGTTGGGCACGCGTTAAACCCCCACTTCGAAATTGCGATGCACAAGATCGAGTCCGCGGTTCGCAAGATCGAGATCGAGTTTGGGGGCACAGGGTTCATGCCGCCGGCTGCAACTTACCACAGGTTCATGAGCGGACTTTCCGGCGGGAAGATGTCAAGCAGCGTCCCTGAAAGCATAATCGCGATGACCGAAGACCCGAGGGACGCGGCTTCCAAGGTGAAGCGGGCAAAGACCGGCGGCAGAATGACGCTTGATGAGCAGAAGCGGCTTGGAGGGGACCCCAACGAATGCACAGTCTACGAATTGATGCTATTCCACCTGATACCTGATGATGAACACATCACAGAGATATACCAGGAGTGCAAGAGTGGGCGATTGATGTGTGGTGCCTGCAAGGCTTATGCGTCTGAAATGATGGCGGATTTCCTGCGAGATCATCAGCAAGAGAGGGAAATTGCAAGAGAGCAGCTGGGCGAGTATGGCTTACCCACGATTTTTTCACAAAAAATCGAGTAAAAACTGCCCTTCGGGTGGGGTTGGTGATATACTTTTCGTGGCGCTTCCCTGTTTTGTATGATTGAGTCACATTGACTCCTACCCACTCAGAATAGCGAAGAGCCTTTTTCG
>JAYEGZ010000104.1:0-3165 GCA_034659315.1 Methanobacteriota archaeon | reverse complement strand
CATCCTCTACAGCGATCGTCACCTCTGCAAGAGCATCAGAGCCTCCCGAGATCGCTTCGAGCTTGAAATCCTGCAGGTGGACCTTTGTTCCTTCGCCAAGCAGATTCTGCACCGCACCGAGTGCTGCATCCACAGGACCGACGCCGGTGTTTGCAATGACCTTCAGCTCTCCGCCAACGCACGCTTTCACAGCCGCGGTTGGCGTGATGATGTTTCCAGTCATCACCGAGACCTCCTTCAAATCGATGAACTGCTCCTTTTTAGAGACCTCTCCAAGAATGGTTTCAGTTATGGCATAGAGATCTGAATCGGTGACTGGTTTTCCTTTATCTCCGAGTTCCTTGATCCGGATTAATATCTCTGCGAGCTGTTCATCGGTTGTCTGGAATCCTGCAGCCTCGATCGCCAGTTTTACAGCATGCCTGCCCGCGTGTTTTCCAAGAACGATCCTGCGCTTTTGCCCGACCATCTCAGGCGTCATCACTCCCGGCTCAAACGTGTCGGTGCGCACGAGCACGCCGTGCGTGTGGATGCCTGATTCATGCGCAAACGCATTTTCCCCGACAATCGGCATCAACTGTGGGATTCGGATACCAGTATGCTGCTCAACTATGCGTGACGTCTCAAAGAGGTGCTCAGTCTTGATGTTTGTTTTTGCGCCATAGATCGTGTGCAGGATCATTACGGTCTCTGCAAGATCCGCGTTTCCTGCACGTTCTCCGAGTCCGTTGATCGTCACCTGAACCTGGCTTGCGCCTGCTTCGATGGCAGCAGTGCTGTTTGCGACCGCAAGCCCGTAGTCGTTGTGGCAATGCGTATCAAGCGGCACAGAGACCGTTTCCGCGATATCCCGGATCAGGCGGTACATCATAGATGGCACCATCACGCCCACCGTGTCAGGAACATTGATGACATCGCAGCCAGCCTGCTCAACAGCCCGGTGTATCCGAGTCAGGTAATCGATATCAGTCCGGGTAGCGTCCATTGCCGAGAACATGCAGGCTACGCCGTGATCCTTGATGTGCTGCACCGCATCAACAGCAAGCTCCACGACCTCTTCCCTTGACTTCTCTATGGTGTGTATCCGCTGGATATCAGACGTGGATACGAATGTATGCACCATATCAACATCGCAATCGAGACACGCGTCGATATCCTTCGTTATCACCCGCGATAACCCACACACCTGCGAATTAAGACCCAATTTCGCAATCCGGGAGACTGCATCCTTTTCACCCGGAGATGCGATCGGAAAACCTGCCTCGATGATGTCAACACCGAGTTTATCCAGTTGCTCTGCGATGGTGAGTTTCTGCTGGGTATCAAGTGATACGCCAGGCGTCTGCTCGCCATCCCGTAGCGTGGTATCAAATATACGTACAAACTTGTCCCGGAGTTCTTCGTTGCGATAATTCATGGACATCACTACTCGATTTAGCTGTGCGACAGTATCAAAGCGTTGCATGGTGCCGATACGTGATGTTTACGACATCGGTGAATCTCTGACACGTCGTAATGTCCAGATGGTGCGGTTATTGTGCATAAATCTTTTTCCGAGTTTGCGGTTTGCACGTGGCTTGTTGATTTGGATAGTTCTGCCAGAAAATAATAAAAATTCATCTATTGATATAACCGAAAGTTTAATAACCACCCGAACCGAAATATACGGACTAGCCTATCGCCAAGGGGTTGTACATTACATGGCTATGATAACTACACTTAACAAGACCCTATCCAATTTACATGCGGATTCTTCGATCGAGGCGAGTGCGATAGTGAGTCGGAATGGGATACTAGTCACATCCAATGCACCAGGTGATGCGCGAGCATTTGCTGCGATGGCTGCAACCGTGCTTGGCGCCGCTGAAATCACAGCAGAGGGTCTGGATCGGGAAGTGCCAAAGCGAATGATCGTGGAATCGAGACACGGGCGGTTAATCATTATGGGAGCTGGCAGAAAGATGTTACTGGTGACACTGGTCAAACCGAATGCCAATCTTGGCATGTTGCTGATGCAACTCGATGCGACGGTCGGAGAGATCGCAGAGACCGTGGAGCAGGTCCCGATTGCTCACCGATCAGCACCAGTTGCATCGGTGGGCGTCTCTTCTTAGACATCACCGTACTTACGGATGTGACCTAATTTTTGGGGACTGTCACGCCATCAGGGGTTACATAGGATTTCGTGCTGTATTTTGGTTTATCCAATCGCACCACCGATGAGGATATGACCTCGGTTTTTGGCAACATTTATATCTGACAGATGGCTTGATAATCCACATCCACCCATAAGGAGGGTTTTAGCATGGATTATGCGGAAATGTCAGACAAACTTGTAAACCTATTGGGACTGAAGGGAAAACCGATAGCGGTCTCACTAATAAAGAGAGAAGAAGACATCCCTGGAGATCTGTCAAAGATCGAGTCGCCGCGGCGATACTGTCAGATGCTTCAGGATGCCAGATTCAAAGATACTGTGAGCCTTGCCACAGTTGACGTGCACGCCTGTGATGGCGGCGCGGCAGCCATTGGGTTTAAGGATTACGGACCGATAATTAAAACGGGCGCGCTGTACCGTTACAAGCTGAATAAGGAAGTCTCGCTCGGTGTTGCCAAGCGGGTGGTTGACCACATGCCACGACCTGAGCCTGGATCGACGATCGCAACCATCATTGCGCCGCTTGACAAGGCGCTAACCGAGCCTGACGGCGCAAGACCGGATGTGGTCGTGGTCATGGCTGGCGTGCTTGCGGCAAGACGGATTGTTCAGGCGATGATCTACAGGCACGGTGGACGGTTCAATGCAAACTTCGCAGGCATACAATCGACATGTGCGGATGCCACCGCCTATCCCTACATCTCAGGCAATATCAACGTCTCGATCGGATGCGACGGTGCAGCCAAGAACGCAGGACTCGCAGATGACGAACTTGTGGTCGGCATACCGGCAGAATTGCTCGAGGAGGTTACGGAGACACTGAGTGAATGTGCGCCAGGCTGGGATATATGGCAGAAAGGGGCGTAACAGTTAACGCCCAGGAATGATATCCAATTCAAATAGCGGAGTAGTGAAGGGATTAGCTCCCTTCATTTGTATTTTTCATTTACAAAAAATATATCACCAGCCCCCGCCCTAAAGGCATTTCTTGCTCTCGCAAAACTATT
>JAYEGZ010000103.1:0-12452 GCA_034659315.1 Methanobacteriota archaeon | reverse complement strand
GGCGCATGTGGAATCGATATTGCAGCGCAGCAGGCACGAATCGTCCTTATCGCGTGTTGTATAGGAACCGCAGCACATGCGGGACATGCGAACCACGTACTGCACGAACTGATCAGATGGCGCGGAAGGGATCACCCGATCGATCTTGGTCCCTATATTGATGTTGAGGCTCCAATCATACGAACCGTTGTTGGCACCATACCAAAGACGCTTGGCGACCTCGAGGAGATACTCGATTATGTGAACCAGCAGCTTGTACACGCGCTTTCGTCCACGCACACCGGGCAGGAGGGTTCCTTCATCGATTTCGAGTCAAAGGCGCTGCACATCTCGATGATCGACAACCTTGCAAAGGAGGTTGCCGACATCGCGCAGATCGCGGGATTCGACTTTCCGAAGGGCGACCCTGACGCTGCACTCATTGATTTTGGGTTCGGCGCGGTTGACCGGACAAAGCCGATTGTCGTCTTTATTGGACATTACCCGGCTGTGAGTGTTGCAACGATCGATTACATGGAGGAGCAGGGACTCTCTGACAAGATTGAGGTCTGCGGAATCTGTTGTACCGCAATTGAGACGAGCCGGTACAGCGCAGCAGCAAAGGTCATCGGTCCATTATCCATGCAACTCTTCTTCGTGCGCTCAGGAATTGCTGATGTGCTTGTCTTGGATGAGCAGTGCGTGAGGACTGATCTTCTGGAGGAGGCGCAGAAGGTCGGAGCGCCGCTGATCCTGACAACCGATAAAATATGCTACAACCTGCCTGACGTTACGAATCGAGATCCTGACAAGGTCGTCGCGGATCTTCTGGACGGCGCACCCGGTGTTCTGATCTCAGACCCGCTCAAGGCAGCAAAGGTGATCACAGAGACCGCGCTTAAGATAAAACCGAAGAGGGATGCGCTCAACCACTTACCGGAACTTGACGAGGTACAGAAGCTTGCAGAGGAATGTATCAAATGCGGCTGGTGCGACCGGGCATGTCCGAACAGCCTTCCGGTTAAGGACGCGATGATCAAAGCAAAGGAAGGCGACTTCGGAGGGCTCTCTAACCTCTTCAGTCCGTGCATGAGTTGCGGCAGGTGCGAATCCGAGTGCAAGAAAGAGCTTCCGATCATAAGCATGATCCTCAAATCCGCTCAGGAGATCGCATTTGGCGAGACGTACACGATGCGGGCTGGAAGAGGACCTGTTCTTGACACCGAGATCAGGAAGGTCGGCGCTCCGCTTGTATTAGGAGAGATTCCGGGAATCGTTGCGCTCGTCGGGTGCAGCAACTTCCCTAACGGCGAGGTCGAGGTCGCAAAGATCGCTGAGGAGTTTGCGCGCCGCAACTACATAGTCGTTGCAACGGGCTGCTCAGCGATGGCGATGGCGATGTACCGCTGCGAGGATGGACAGACGCTTTATGAAAAATATCCAGGATCATTCGACGCAGGAGGTGTTGTCAACATCGGATCGTGTGTTGCAAACGCACACATCATTGGTGCCGCAATCAAGGTCGCGGCAATCTTTGCCCGTCTGCCGCTACGTGGAAACTTTGAGGAGATCGCCGATTACATCTTGAACAAGGTCGGCGCATGTGGTGTTGCGTGGGGTGCTATGAGCCAGAAAGCAGCCTCCATCGGCACAGGCACCAATAGGTGGGGTATCCCTGTAGTCCTTGGTCCGCATGGATCAAAGTACAGGCGGGCGTACATCAGCAACAAGGAATTGAGCGAGTGGGAACTCTACGACAAACGAGCAGGTGAGGTCGTGGAGGGCGAACCCGCTCCTGAACACCTGGCATATCCCGCTGAGACGATGGAAGAGGCGATCGTTTTGATTGCTAAGTTCTGCATCCGACCAAGCGACAATGCGAAGGGCAGACAGATCAAACTCTCAAACTACGTGGATCTGCACAAGAAATACATGGGAACGCTCCCGCCGGACCTGCATCTCTTCGTCCGAAACGAGCGTGACATCCCGATCACGATCAAGGCTGAGGTCATGGAATATCTGGAAGAAGCTGGCTGGGAGCCGCGAAAGGCGATAGGCGAGCCAAGCAGGCTTGTACCTGAGGAGGAGGTTTAAATGACACGAGCATATCAGTGTGCAAACGTCCCGGGTCCGCATCTCGGGAAAGTCGGGACCTCTGCGAGTGTTGCGGCGGCGATCAAGCGAGCAGAGCGCCCGGTTCTCATCGTTGGAAGCGAGCTTACAAATCTTGACTGGGCGCTCGATCTTGCAAAGAAGCAGGATATCCCGGTCGTTGCAACGGCGCACATTGCAGGTGTGATTGCAGAGAAGGGCGCCCGTCCTGACCGGGTGCTCGGCGCAATCGAGATCACGAATCTTCTGAAGAGTCCTGAATGGGGCGGAATTCGGGGCGAGGGGCAGCACGATCTTGCGATCTTTGTGGATGTCAAGTATTATCTTGAGGCGCAGATGCTCTCGGCACTCAAGCACTTTGCGCCGCATATCAAGACGATCTCGCTGACAAAAGGGCATCAGCCGAATGCTAATCAGTCGCTTCCGAATCTGAGCGAGAAGAAGCTTGCTGAGTTTCTGGCAGGGGTCGTGGAGGCTCTGTCGGAAGGGTGAGTGGGTGGATTGTGGAGAATAAGAAATAGTGAAAAATAGCATGCGTACCGCTCGATGAGATAATTCGAGAAAGATTTTTCCCAAAATCTTAGAAGATCGGCTCTTTGAAACAGAAACAGACCCTGCAAAATTGGGTATCGCGCTGGCGAGGGAATCTCTGAGAAAGATCGAATCGCAGTTGAACGGAGATTTGGCCTCCAGCGATTGTGCAGTCTCGAACCATGATCCCTGACACCAGACATACGCGAAATGCCGCGTAGGAGTACTCCCCGAACCAAACCTTGAATAACCCCGCCCCCAACAGTATAACTGGGTGATATAAATGGTTAAAGTAATAGTATTCCACTACACAGACGAGGGCAGGCTTCCACCGCTTAGTTCAGGGGAGCTAACCGACCTTAAGAAGAAGTTTGACTCCGAACTCGAAAAACATCCCGATGTCACGTTCAACGGGACCTTTGTCGATGATTCCGGCAGGGGAATCTGCGATTGGGATGCTCCCAACGCGGGGGCGGTAAGCGGCATCATAGAAGCGGTGATTGGCGCGCCGCCTGCTGATGGCATGGTGGTGGTGCAGCAGGTCCTGTAAAAGGTCACAATTGCGGGCGGATGGGCGAAACAGATGCAAAGCGAATTCTAACATGGGTGCCTGTCAAAGATATTGCATGCAAACTGAAAGACCAGCTCGAAGAGATGTACGAGATGAGTTTCGATCTATCATACCCCCGCCCGAAGGGCAGTTTTTACTCGATTTTTTGTGAAAAAATCGGTTTGATGGCTCCGCTGATGCTCCCACATCTAAAAAAACTTATACCCCCCACCCCGCCCGAAGGGCAGTTTTTACTCGATTTTTTGTGAAAAAATCGGTTTGATGGCTCCGCTGATGCTCCCACATCTAAAAAAACTTATACCCCCCACCCCGCCCGAAGGGCAGTTTTTACTCGATTTTTTGTGAAAAAATCGAAAATCGCCCGGGCATTCACGCCACTTTCTTTATCGCAAGAACTGAACTGTGAACCTTTCTCGCGATCGTTTCCGGCGCGGTCTTGTGCATGAGCCGCTTTAGCACACTCTCACTCTTCGAGCCCATAACGAGCAGGTCATACCGCTGCTGTCTGGTGAGTCTCGCGATCTCCTCGCTCTGCTTGCCAACCAGAACCTGCGAGCTTGCCATAACTCCTCGGTCACGAGCGATATCTGCAATAGAGTCTGCAAGCGCCTGCCCTCGCGCCAGCCGGTTCTCCTTCATCTTGGTAAGCAGCGTATCGGAGGTCTTAACGGTCTCACCAAGCCTTCTTCGCTGTCTTCCAGTCCCTGATGACGCGGCAGCCTCAGGCAGGTAAACTACCCGCTCTGTGACGAGCCCCTCTTCGAGGTCCACGACCTGGACCGCAGTCAGTTCGGCATCGTACCCGTCAGCAACCTTTGCAGCACATTCAGCGATGTTGACCGGGCTGTCTGCCGAGACAAGGATATTCTTGTAGTCCCCCAGGTCATGGTCAAGGTCCTTTACCATGAGCAGGTTGTACTTCGAGATGTTGAGGAGTCCTGCTGCACGGTCGCTCAACCCCTGTCCGGTTGTTGCGCCGCGCGTACCTGTTATCAACATGTTCGGATTGATGTCCCGTGCAATCTTCATGATGTCCTTTGGCTGGTCAGTTGACGCCTTCTGTCGCACATCAGCGATCTCGACACCGTGATCTGATGCCATGTCGCTGATTCTTGTAAGCCTGTCCTGAAACAGGTGTCGTGCAGCTTCGGTTTTGCGGCTGGAGTCAAACCAGCGTGTATTTCTGATCTCAGTTGCCACAAGCTCGGCATCCAGATGCTCTGCCATCGATATGGCGTGTACGGCGGTGGCATCCAGATCAGATGCACCGTCGACCAGTAGTTGGAATCTTCGTGTCATTTTTCTTGCACCTCTTATGTGATCATTTCAGTCGTTTTTCGGTTTCTGCTCGAAAGCCGTCTTCGCGCGACCAACATCTTTTCTGGTCTCTTCGCGCATGCTTGGCATCTCACGATTAACATTCTGTAATGTCACCAGTATATACTCGATTGATACTAAAAATAGAGGATGTGTCTTTTAGAGAACAATGGGTGCCAAAAACCACACATCGCAGTTGACCGGTTGGTACCGGGTGCCGGATGCGTGTGGGTGTTGCCGGACTGCGGCCCATTTTTCGTGAAATGGTGGGTTTTATGCCCACCGATCGCAATGTGTTAGGTATCATAGACATTGTGATATCCAAAAGACTTTTTATATTGCAAACCACATTTGGGTTAGGCATGGTACTCAGAAAACACATCGCGCTTGAGGATGAACACCTGCGGAAGATAGAACCGCTCCTCGAAAAGCATAAGGGCAACCTCAGTGCTGCGATAAGGGATGCCATCGATTTGACCGATGTCGCGCTGCAGTATTATGGCAGTGTCAAGGATGCCACGTTTCTGATCGCAACGCTCCGGGAGATCAGGGAGGATCAGGCGATCGTCCCGAAGCCGATCTTTGATTACATGCTCACCCAGACAAAAGACCTTGTCATCGAAAAAGAGGTTCTGGATCATGTTTTTGATCCGTCGGAGGTTGCAACCATCTCGGAATTCGAGGAAGCGCTGCGAAATCTATGCACTGGCCTCTACTGGGATGCTCTTATCAGTATAACTCCTGATGATGACCTGAACCCATCGAGTGTCCATGCAGAGGTCAAGGGGATCGACCACGATAAGCGGCAGTTTCTTGCAGGGATCATCGGATCATATCTGACATCCTCTTCGCTCGGGCTCACAGAGATGCGTTCGCACCTCGACACGCTCAAAATCGATTTTGAGCGAAAAGCAAGCTCGAATGAAGCTTATAACGATCTTCTGAAGAATGTTGGCTGTATGCAGGAGACGGTTAAGGAACTGCATGCGAAGCCTGCGTTCTGGAGATCGTTGATCCATGAGTACAGTGCGGCGAACTACGAGATCGTTGCGCTGCACAGGAAGTTCTACGAAGATCTCCTGATCGGCAAGACGCCGCGGGCGATCATGACGTCCGAATGCCTCTGTGCAAAGCTCTCACTGGATGTGCCGCTGCAGGAGGTGCTTTATGACTTAAAGCAGGTCGCTGAGACCTCTCGTATCGTCAACCGGATGGACATCGATGGTGAGGATATAATGGTACACCATGGCTACCGGACGATGCGGGCTGTCGAGATACTGAAGAATATACTCTTGTGCATGCTTGAGTCGGCAGGACTCAATTATGATTTCCATCTGACCAGCAACGTGATCACATTGAAGCACCGCCCCGAGGTTGAGGCGAAGATAATTGAGCTGCTCGAGCATGTTGGAGCCAAAGATATCTTTGATGAGCCGCTGCGTGAGCTTGTAACGTTTCTGAGAGAACATGGGATTGATTCTGACCGGCATACGCGGGTCTTCGGGAGAAGAGTGGGACGGCGCGTCATATCTGACTATGAGAAGCAGTATGGCACGGTATGGACTGCTGATAAGTTCAGGGACGCACTTGTGAGAATCGATAGGATACCGGGGCGCGAGTCCGCGTGGGATGTGAGTGGCAGCACAGCCCACTACACGGTGTACAAGTGCCCACTTGCCGATGATGCCGATGCGTGCCACGTCTGCCGGGGAATCTTTCGGGGCGCGATGCACTGTGCATTTAAGGGAATGGCAGAACTTGAGGTCAGGAAACTTCTGAGTCATGGTGATGAGTACTGCGAGGTCTATGTGCACGAGATCGGGTAAATATTTGATCAGATCACACTTGTGTCTCGGAACCTGGCTGAGAACTGAAAAAATTTTAACAAAAATAGAGTGATGAGCATCGTTCTGACGGCTCAGTCCACCTTAATTCTAAACACCTCTTTCGCCCGCCGGCACCAGCCCCTGATCATCTGCGCAGCAAAGATCTTGATTGGGGTACGCTTTCCATAAACCCGAGTCTTTCCATCGCGGATCGCCTCAAGCACAGCTTGTTGGCTACGTTCTGCCGCAATCTCGGTCACAGCATACCCAATCATCATCACGGCATGTGCATCGCTGCCCGACACCGCTGGAATCCCCATCGTAAGCGCCATCCGCTCAGCTTTCCTGTTTGCCTCGCCTGTGATGAACCTCGAGTTGAATATCTCGACTGCATCCACGTTCAGGTCTGAGAAATCCCCTATGCCATGACTCAACCGCTTGAATGGATGCGGCACCACGACGACGCCGCCAAGCTCGCGTATGCATGCAATCGTCTCCTGCGGCGTCTGTTTTGGGGGAATGTCCTCCCGCACCCCGAGAGCGATGATGTGCCCCTTCGTCGTCGTTATCTCGATTCCGGGAATCACAATCAGCGGGAGATTAAGTTCTCTTGCGCGCTGTTCTCCAATAACCCCACCCTTTGTTGTATCGTGGTCGCAGATCGCAATCCCGTCAAGACCGATGTCAACAGCATGTTTCAGTATCGAATCGATCGGCGACCAACTGTCCCGGGAATATGCAGAGTGTATGTGGAGATCAAAGCGCATGGTGCTCATTTCGATGTGTGCGAAAGTATAAGCGCATGTCGGTTGCGTGAGCAGGATCGTGGTTGTGTCATGTCGCCGCCAGATCATTGTGGTTTGCTTATTCCCTGGCACTGTGCGAGAAGCACCCCGACTTTCTCTTGAGCCATCCGATCTTGTAGAATCACAAACATATATTCGCGACCATCCTGGAGGGTCACGCGTGTGATCGATAGGTCATGTATGCGCTGCAGACTTGAGAGTCTCTCCGCATGAAACGGGATACATGCGACATCCAATATCCCGTTTTGCACGGCACCTATGCTGGCAGTTGCACCCGCATGGATCCCCCGCACACGAAATGGCAACATCCCTGCAAGCAGGTCCACGATACCTGCTGGCGTGCCCGCAATCACAAAATCGGATGCGGACGCATCGCCAAATAGCACGACCTCAACCCGGTCCCCGGTTTCCATGATCTCGATGTCAGGAATAATCTCGATGAAACCGTCAGCCGATGCAAGCGTTGTGATCGCACCAGAACCTCTCTGCACCGGAAACGCATAATCTCGCACGAGCGCAACCGGTAGGAGCTGATGCCGCCCGGCAGACTTGACACGTGTCCCGAGCACAGCCTGCCGCCGCTTTACCACAGTCCTATAACCAAGAACGTCGCGTATCCTCGGTGCTACCATGTAATGGAACATGCTTAGCGCAGATGTTGGAAATCCGGGCAGTCCAATAACTGGTTTCTCCATTTTTGCTATTATCATTGGCTTTCCCGGCTTGATATTAATCCCATGTGCAAGAATCTCACCATGCTCCCTTAAAATATGGGGCATGATGTCGCCGGATCCGGCAGACGTGCTGCCTGATGTAAGAACCAGATCGCATTGTGAAATCGCTTTTTCGAGGGTTTCTTTCGTTTTTTCCGGATCATCCGAAACGATCCCGTACATGACCGGGGATGCGCCGCATTCGCGCACGGCAGCATAGATCGTATGTGAGTTCACATCATGCACCTGCCCTGCCTGCAGCGACTCATCGATTGGCACAAGTTCGGTTCCGGTTGATATGATCCCAACACTTAGGGTGGCTACGCTGACATCATGGCGCCCAATGGCGGCGAGAACCCCCATTTCCCGCGACCCAAGTTGCGTGCCACGCGACAGCACCCGGTGCCCCTGCTTAATATCTGCGCCCGCCCGCATCACATTCTCTCCGGCATGGACTGCCCGCCCGATCAATACGGAAGATTCAGAAGACTCCCCGGATTCGAGCGGTGCGGAAGGTGTGGATGGTGTGAAAGAGCCTGCCTGCTCAGTGTATTCAACCATCACGACCGCATCCGCGCCATCCGGGAGCATTGCGCCTGTCGCAATCTCGGCAGTGACCCCTGCAGTGATGGAAAGCGCGGGAACGTGCCCAGCATGGACAACGCCCCTGCTCGTAAGCTGCACCGGTGCATCCTCCCGTGCTGCGTATGTATCTGCCGCACGCACCGCATAACCATCCATATCCGCCCGATCAAACGACGGTACATCGATCGCAGCAACCACGTCCTCTGCAAGTATGTGATGATACGCCTGATCGAGTGGCACGACCTCAGTGCGACTGTGTATGATCGATTTAAGGATTTGCTCCGCCCTTTCAATGGATATCAGTTCATGGAATTCATTTCGTTTCATATTATACGTTGTAGATCGACCGGAATGTTTTAAGGTTATCTCGATCTCGAGTGTGGGGTGGCAATCACCCCCATATCATTGGCTTTCCGGCTTTTGCCTGGGTTCACACCATACCAAAGCGTCCCCGCCCGCGCTGCCATGTGCCCCCCTGACCACATCCAGTAACTGATCGTACTCAACATCATCAGCAAAGTGGAGATGCGACACGCATGAGCAGTCAGTGCATCCGAACCCCACGATAGATTCACACGTAGCACCGATCCCTTTCGCGATAGCGCATTCAAGGTTCTGATCAGTTGGCGATATCACCGCGCATCGAAACACGGTCTCAGGCAGCAAGTAATCGATGTGCCACCGCCGTGTCGTGTTTCTGCCAGATAACACGTCTATGTGCCTATCGATCCGTTTGAAGCCACCAGTCCCGCGGGCTGAACCAGTGTATACATAAAAGCCACTCTTCAGATATAAAACACCCAGTTTCCCGACTCCCTTTGCAATATCACCGCGCAACTGCAGGATCAGCGTATAAATCCCTTTGTTATAATTCAGCCTCAAAATCCTCTACGGTCTGACTAAATTCCATTTTACCATGTGCTGCGACGATCTGTTTTGCTAAGAGCCAGTACACCATCGCAAGCGCCTTTCGCCCCTTGTTGTTGGTTGGTATCACCAGATCCACATTTGTGGTCGAGTTGTTGGTGTCGCATAGCCCGATCACAGGGATGCCAACGCTGACTGCTTCGGTGGCTGCCTGCGCATCGCCGATTGGGTCTGTCACCAGAAGGATATCAGGCTCAATGTAACCTGCGTACTGTGGATTGGTCAGCGTGCCTGGCACAAACCTACCGGCGATTGCAGTTGCGCCGACCAGCTTTGCAAACATGCCTGCAGGGCGCTGCCCATACTGACGCGCCGATACGGCAAGGATGTTCTGTGGCGGGTACCTTGTCAGCAGGTCGGATGCTGCGCGGATGCGTCGGTCGGTATTCTCAACATTTAATACATACAGTCCGTCCGAGCGGACTCGATAGATGAACCGCATCATATCTCCGGTCTTCTGCTGGGTACCGATGTGGATTCCGGCAGCGAGATATTCATCAAGCGGTATAATCGATTCGTATGTCACTTCTTCATTTTGTCCATTGTTCTGCTCGTCCAAGCGATTCACCTGCGGATTTTTACGGAAATTGTATTGTTCACATTCATTTCTGTGATATCTGTATGATCAATGGATAAATACTTTGTCACCGATCTATAACAATGCGCAAAGGAACATATCTTCCGAACAAACCGGCTGCAGTATGGGCGTCAAGCGACCGGCTCACAGATGGCGTGATTCGGTCATTAACCATGATTCTCAGAACTTATGGCTGCCGTCGGTGTCGGGATGGGCAGGGCTGCACGATGTGCGGCTTTATCAGGGACAGCGCGCCGACCCCACCGTCGCCCGAGGATCTGGTCGCACAGTTTGAGGCTGCAATGGCACGCCGTCCTGAAGGCAGATTTATGGTGAAGATATTCACGTCAGGCAGTTTTCCGGACGCCGCCGAGATGCCACCTGTGGCAGGATTAGAGATTCTCAGGCGGCTTGATAACGATCCCGAGGTCACAAAGGTGCTGCTTGAGACAAGGCCTGAATTCGTGACGTCTGAAGCGATGGCTGATTATAGGCAGGCGATTTGCAAGAAACTCGAGGTTGCGATTGGAGTTGAGACGAGCAACGATCGTATCAGATCGGATTGCATCAACAAGGGGTTTTTATTCGAGGATTTTGTTCGCGCAAGCCGGATTGCCCACCAGCATGATACTACAGTCAAGGCGTATCTGCTTTTAAAACCGCCTTTCCTCGCAGAAGGCGTTGCAATCCGGGATATTGTCAAATCTGCACGTGACGTCTCGCCATACGCAGAAACTATCTCTATTAACCTGTGCAACGTCCAGAATGGCACGTTCGTTGAAAAGCTGCTAAGGCGCGGCGATTACCGTCCGCCGTGGCTATGGAGTGCAATATCCGTGCTGCGGCAGGCAAAGACAGAGAACCCGGGCATGATAATCACATCCGATCCGGTCGGCGCAGGATCCAGGCATGGTCCGCACAACTGCGGCAAGTGCGATTCCGAGGTTGCCGATGCGATCAACAAGTTCTCGATCTCACAGGACATCGGTGACCTGCGCGTCAAGTGCGATTGCAAGGAGTTGTGGCAGAAAACGGTCGAACTCGAGGACATATCGTACGGCGCGCCGCTCGTGCACTAAAACGATTTTTTCACAAAAAATCGAGTAAAAACTGCCCTACGGGTGGGGTCTGGCGATATACTTTTTCGTAATCGGGTGAGAAATGCCGGCAGTGTCCCATAAACCATGGCGTTGAATTAACAATCATCGGGCTTGATGGCGATTTTACATAATTTTGATATGCCATTCAAAATCACCATCAGTGGGGTGCATAAAAGATGAAAAATTGTGTTAGGTCACGAAAGTTAGTACACTACCGAAATGCCCTCCGTGGTGGAAGCCAGTTTTTGATCAAACTTTTGGGAAAAGTTTGGTAGTGTACCACTCCGAGATAGTTAATGAAAATATTGTCTTTCCAAAAAGTTTTCATGATAATTATTTCCAATACCAAATATCCGCAGATGCACACAAAAGTAAACGCTATGATTCTGAAGTTAACAATCCACGTCTATCATAATTTATCTGTAGTTGATTATATTTTTTGGCTTTTTACGATTGTTTTTGGGATGACCACAATTGTATCGCATACTATGATAAACTATCGTATATTGGTACACTACCATTTTTTCAAGTTCGTTCTCAACTTTTTCCAATCTTGCCTCTCGTTCTTTCATCTCGCCTTTCATAGCAAGCGGTTTAACCTCGTTGATGTGTTCTTTTATGTGCATCAGGGGGTGCACCATGTGTATCGATGGATTTCTGGTCCTCTCTGATCTTTGCTCCGGGGTCGCGCCCTGGATCTGCTCATCTTCTGTGGGCGAGTTTACCGAGGAGAGCGTGGAGGCCGGTAGCGTTGCTGTCGGCTTGATTGCATCAGATTATATCCGGTTCGCGGGCAGCGATTGCCCGGGACATGAAAGCGGATCCGGAGCTTGCGGTGAGGACTGTTGCAAACAAGTTTCCAGTTGAAATGGAGGGGTTTTCGAACCTGTCTGCAATTCTCCTGATCGACGGGGTTGCCGGACTGGGTGAGCGGATAATGGACATTGTAGACGAATCCTACCTATGTGGAATTAAGTGCTTAGAGATCACGAATGAATGAATGAATGAATGAATGAATGAATGAATGAATGAATCCCACAAATCTAATAATCACCGGGTTTGAAGAAGCTCAAGTTGTTGCGGTGTTGCGTATAATGTAGAGCGCAGAATTTTTGATTTCTTGAGTAAACTCCAGAGTTCGGCGACCCGTCGTGAAATTCAGGACGCCGCCACAAAGCGCATTGCGAGTCAATCATTATACTTTGACTTTGCACATCTCAAACCGAAATCTATTTATGCCAGTTCTTTCATGGACACCATGATTTGCCAGATACGATGGCGACTCGAAAGGAGGTAAACAAAAATGAAAAAATATACAATATTAACAATGCTGCTGTGCATTGCAGCGATTGGCTCGGCGGTGCCTGCGCTGGCAACGACGACAGAGGTGAACATAACAAAGTACGCC
>JAYEGZ010000102.1:0-3196 GCA_034659315.1 Methanobacteriota archaeon | reverse complement strand
GTTTTGTGGAATATAATGTCCGGTTTCCTGTTTCCAAAGCAAGGATCGGTGCTTTACAGGCAGGATGACGAGTGGGTGGACCTGAGCAAGTACCACAAGCAGCGGATGGCGGTCAGGCAAAAGATCGGAATCATGTTCCAGGAGTTTGCATTAAGCCCGCACGAACAGGTCGTGGACCAGCTTGCATTCAAACTCGGTGTCAAGGGGCAGCAGGTGATCGAGATCGCAAAGGAACGGGCAGCGGAACTGGGTATATCGGATGAAGTGCTGGATATACTATACCAGATCGTTGACATGCCTGAAACCGGCGCAAAGGACAAACTGGAGGAGCTTGGATACACTCCTGACATTCTTCGCGAGTTATTCCCGCGTTTCCCTCGTACAGAGACCATTGAGTATGCAGAACCGATATTCAGTGCTCTTGACCTTTCGATGGATGTGCTGGATAAGTACCCGCAGGAGTTGTCAGGCGGCGAGAAGGTACGAGCGATGCTTGCGATCACGCTTGCGCACCGTCCTGAGATCCTGTTGCTTGACGAACCATTCGGCGACCTGGACCCTATAACGCTGCGTGATGTCACCAATTCGCTGAAACGGATCAACGCCGAATTCGGAACAACGATCGTGATGATCAGCCATCATCTTGATTTCGTGAGAGAGGTGTCCCATCGCGCGATACTGATCGAGGAAGGTAAATTGATCACAGACGGGAAGCCCGGACCGGTCTGCGATGAAATGCTCAGCCGCGCAGGCGTGACATACATGCAACATACGTAAACGAGACCGTGTGGGTTGTGAACGACAATGCCTGACGCGATCATCGAACTCGTGCACGTCTGGAAGATATTTGGCGAGGGTGAGGCATCGACGGTCGCTGTCAGGGATGTGAGCATGGCGGTTGACGCGGGCGAGTGCGTATCGATCATAGGTACATCTGGTTCTGGCAAATCCACGCTCATGAACCAGATCGGAATCCTTGATATGCCGACAAGAGGCGATGTCTACATCGGGGGATACAAGGTCTCGGATATGAACGAGAACGAACGAGCGCGGGTCAGGCGGGATGTGCTCGGTTTCATCTTCCAGCAATTTAACCTGATACCAACGTTCACAGTGCTCGAAAACGTTGAGATCCCGATGGTACTTCAGGAAATGGATATCGACGAGCGGAGAGTCCGGGCGACAGAGATTCTCGAATCGCTCGAACTCGGTCACCGGCTCAATTATTATCCGGGTCAACTCTCTGGAGGTCAGCAGCAGCGAGTTGCGATAGCAAGAGCGCTTGTAAACGACCCCGACATCATTCTTGCGGACGAGCCGACCGGCAATCTGGATACAAAGTCCGGCGATATGGTCTTTAATATCCTCTGGGATCTGCATGACCGCGGCAAGACGGTTGTAGTGATCACCCATGATCAGGGTCTCGCAGAGAGGACAGAGCGGAGCATCCGGTTGTTGGATGGTGAGATCGTTTAGTTACGTGTTTAGCTAACCACGAGAAAGTACGCGGAGGTGGGATATAAAATGCAAGCATATCTAAAATCAACAGATATAATTGACTGGCAGCATCCTTTAGTCTTAGAACAAGCTCTTAAATTATCAGATAATTTGGATAATCCAATTGAGATTGCAAAAAGTTGTTTTGAATGGGTTAGAGATGAAATATACCATAGTTCTGATTTTCAAATGAACCCGGTGACCTTAAAAGCATCTGAAGTATTGGAAAATAAAACTGGCTTCTGTTATGCAAAAAGTCATTTGTTAGCAGCTTTTTTGAGAGCAAATGGAATCCCTTCCGGTTTATGTTATCAGCGATTAAGCATAGATGAAAACGCCCCTCCCTTTTGTCTCCATGGTTTGACTGCAGTATTTCTACCCAATATATGATGGTACTGTATTGATTCGAGAGGCAATAAAGAATATATCAATGCACAATTTGATCCACCTGCTGAGCATCTTGCCTTCACAGTAAAATTAAAAGGAGAAGCAGATCTTCTTAAATATGGCCGGAGCCATTACCAAATATTGTGAGAACATTATCTAGATATAAAAAATATACGGATATATCAAATAATTTACCTGATATTCCATTAATTTTATAAAATTTACTTCTAAATTATAAACATGCGCCTGCATAGAACTTTACGGATTCTGATGAATTCTGTGGTCGACATCAGCAGCCCTCGTATGTGTGGAAAAGGGCGGGCGTATCTCTCTCCTTTGCGTTATATCGGAGGAAACGCAAAGATTGGAAACCGCAGAAAACGTCAGAACCATGAACTTTAAAAGCAAGTAAAACGAATTAAAAATAAAAGTTCTGAGCATCCTCTTGATGCCATCATAACATTGTAACACCAATCCTATGGCACAAAATCCCACCCTCATAATCGACGACAGCGTCCATAATTCGGATCTGTACTACGTGACCCGGTTCCTCGCGCAAGACCGGTTCTTATACTTAAACTCCGGGGAACGAGAGATTCTCCTGATCTCGCAGATGGAACTTGGCCGCGCCCGTAATGAATCCCGGATCGATGACATCCGCACGACCACGGATTATGGCATAATCGAGAAATCGAAACAGTACGGGCGGGAAACTGCATACAATCTGGTCGTAGCCGAACTTTTGCACGACGAGGGAATAACTCGTATCGAGGTTCCACACAACTTTCCTGTATTTCTTGCAGACGACTTACGAAGCTGGGGATTCGAGGTTGCACCTACCAGAGGTGGGATCGCAGAACTACGCACTGTAAAAACCAGAAGAGAGATTGAAGAGATCAAAAAGGCGCAAGAGTGCTGCGAGGCTGCCATGAAGCGTGCGATCAATGCGATCCGGAGCGCAGTAGTCAGTGATGGGGTACTGGTTGATCCGGTACATCCAGTGGATTCGGCAGATTCATCGGATTCGGGTCAGGCTCTGACATCAGAATGGATCAGGGCGGTGATTGAGCACACCCTGATCGACGGCGGGTGCGAATCGTGCAGCACGATCGTGGCAGGCGGAAAGGACGGGGCAGAGCCGCACAACATGGGTGCAGGCACGCTTAATGTGGACGAGAGCATCGTGATCGATATCTTCCCGCGCCTCGGGAAGGAGCGTTACTACGCAGACATGACGCGCACGGTAGCGCGGGGCAACCCCCCGCAAGCACTGATCGAGATGCACGAGGCTGTGTTTGATGCGCAGTCAGCC
>JAYEGZ010000101.1:0-3201 GCA_034659315.1 Methanobacteriota archaeon | reverse complement strand
GACCAGTATGCACACTATCTGACCGACGACACACCGGCAAGATTGGTTACCGGGGTTGCAGACATATCGTCAATCGGAGCCGGCACGTCGGTTCTTCTGGTTTATGATCTGCTGAAGAAATCCGAAAGTGGAAGCAGAAGCACAAACGAAAGTGGGATTGGAATTACGCACACATGGAATGCGACGTCAGACACAATCGCCGGCTGGATTGCGTCACAATTAGATGCGACACTCATAAAAACAACAGATGTGGACGGGATACTTCGTGGTGGGGTACAACTCTCAGAGATTACGGCATCAGAGCTTATAATAATGGGCAAGACATGCGTTGACCCCGAGTTACCCGGACTTTTGCTTTCAAGGTCCATGAACTGCCGGGTTGTGAACGGAAAGAACCCGGATCATGTCATCGATGCGATCAGGGGAATATCACGGGGTACGCTGATCATTGGTCAGTGATCCGGGGCTCCCTGATGCGCATGCGCCATATCCTGAAGCGCATGTGGGAATCACTGGGGTCGTACGTTTATTTGTGCATGTTTAGCTATACTCGAGCACACGGCATAAACTGCGATTTTTGTAATTGCCGATTTGACCACGAACATATAAGACCAGGGCACATATAACATGATAGCCGATCAAGAGGTTTATTCAATCTGGCACAATCGAAAATTCCAGTGAAATATACTGGAGACTTTTATTCTTTGCGCCTTCGCGTTTTGTTCCCCGATTCAACGCAGAGTCGCGAAGGCGCAAAGACATTGTGGGAATTATCTCTATCGTCACGTCTTTCGCGTGTGTCAACACACCACTGACACATTTAAAAAAAGCTCATTTTGTGGGTGGTGCGAAGTATATGCACTCTTAATTCGCGTTGAGGCTGGTAACAATTTACTTCTTCCAATCCTTCAATGCCGCACTCTTGATATTTTCGAAGATACTTGACCAACGTGCTCGAAGAGATCCCTGTGAGCTGACATATCTCTTCATGGCTTATATTCCGGCTCTTTAACCAAAAAGCTTCCATTTTACGCTGAACTCGCGGTTGGGGGTGATGATATCGTTCATAATACAATGCTTTCATCTCTTCCTCAGTGAACTCAATCTTAATCATGCAGATCACCTGTTGAGATTTATATCTCAAACTAAAAAGTGGCTTCCCGTATACTAAATATGTACTACGGTTCTATCTATACAAAATCGCAGTTTATGCCGGTGCTGAGTATATCGCAAATCTATACTAAATAAAAACATCTTAATCTGATAAGTATATTATTCCTATTTCACAGCCCATACGCCGAACTCCCCCATAGTAAATTCAGCAGTATCGGTTCTGGCACTGCAGCCCGGCATGAAAGCGATGGTCGCCCGCTGATCCAGTGCTTGTCTACCATCTTTCTGCGTCTCCCAGCCGACCAGTGGTTCTATTGTTCCATGGATCATTTGTTCTGCGCCCCTCGCCTTGACGTGCGCAGGTATTGGACCGGACCATGAAAACCCTGTAGGATCGATGGGGTTGTTTCTTTCGAGTGCGCAGTATATCTGTTGTACACGTCCCCACCCATAACTCCCTTCTCCGCCAAACCTGAGGTCGTTAAGTTTGTCTTCCCACCTTTCCAGTTCCTTTGGCAGCCCCCCCCCGCCATCACCCATAGGCTACCTGCCAGATATACCTGCTGCCCATCTCGCGTGCGAGGGGCGATGAACTCGGTGTCGTGCAGAGAGCCTTCGAGCGCCCCACGACTGTGCGGATGTGAGGCAGTACTCGCGTAACTGTCCAGAAACCGGTAATCGAAAGTCGGCTCGTCGTTCTCCAGGACTTTTGGGTGTGGAAACAGTTTTTCAAGACATTTTAAATCCGCACCTTTCCAGTTAGAAGAGAATAAAGTCTTCACGTCGTCCCAATTCTTCACATCATCACAATTCTTAACCTTGTCGCCGCATTGTATCGCGGGCCAGAGATACCCGAAGCGGAAATGCTTCTTCACGGCCGCCCCAATCTTCACGTAAGCCCGCCCATCAGAACCGTCGCCGTGGTCGCGTGTGAGCCTGGCGGTGAGTGCCGCCCACAGGATCTTGCCGTGGACGTAGTGCCTGGTCTGCATCAGGTTGCCGACCTTGCGATATCCCACGTGCAGCGGGCTCTTCAGTCTGAAGATGATGCGGTGATGCTCCCATGTCATGTGTTTTCTACTTCCTTTCCAGCAGCCTTCGCGCCGAATCGGGCGTAGATCAGGGTCTGCTCATAGAGATCGCGGACAAGGAAGAGGGTGTCGAGGTCGTCCATCACTTCGTTGATGTAGAACTTCAGTATATCTTTGTCCCTGTCCTTGTCTGTGGGGGCGGCATCCGAAAACACGGGAAGTTGTTTCACCATTTCGAGGAGTTCCTTACGGATTACAGGTGTGATCTTCGCTTCATCGCTGGTGCGTGAGAAGAGAAAGAGCATCATGGCGTAGACGCCCTGTTCCTGTAGCACACCCAGCGTCTTAGTGACCAAGCGATCGAGGGTCTCAACCAGCTTTTTTTCTTTGTCCTGAGTATTCGATACCATATTCTGAGCATGCCGGGCTGCCAGCTGGTCCATATTGTGCATTGTCTCCATCATCTCACCATCCTAATGCGCCCGAACCCTCTCGTACCCATTCCTCCGATGCCAAGATGCTCTGCCCATTCCAGTCCCGCGGCGACAACATGAGCTGGACCCTCCATAGGGTCTGTTGTGATATTCTTTTTCCACGTCTTGTCACCAGGAAGAGTTGCCTTCTCATAGTACGATTCCTCTTTCGGAATGTACCCTAACAGTGCATCTCTGGCAAGTTCAAATTCTCTTTTATAGTTATCAGGTGTGTTCTTCGGAGGGGCATCGTGTTTGTACAGGAATCCGGTCTTTTTCAGAATGTAAAAAGCAGTCTTATCACCGGCTTCAGAGCCGTATATGCCTTGCTTCCACGTTTCAAGCATATCGTACGCAGGAAACGCTCTTCGATAATCATCCACCACCACATCCAGCCACAGGAACGCAGCGCGGGGAATTGCCTCGTACGTGAAGAGCGCACCCTTTTCGGCGGCACCGGTCTCAGGTTCAATGCTAACCGACGTGCGCACCTCGAGGTTGCTGTTCACCACCTGCGAGAAGACTTTGTCAGAGACTAAAACTATGCGTTCTCTGACCGGAGCAGGTAGAGCGTCAGGCAACCC
>JAYEGZ010000100.1:4799-12553 GCA_034659315.1 Methanobacteriota archaeon | reverse complement strand
TGGTGATATACTTTTTTTGGGCACTGTCTGGGAATTCCGTGATTTCCGTAATGGTCAGTTGGATATACAACAACGCAAAAACGCAAAGACACGATGGCGCAAAGAACAAAAGTTTCCGGGTATATTTCACTGGGATCTTCGATTGCGCCACTTTTTCGTAAATGAAGCTGGTGCGGAGAGTGACTGGACGTGACGTTATAGCACATATACCATTAAAAACAAAAACTCACCTCGTTTTCCGCAAACCTTTATAATCGATACACCCCCTGCATTTGTTATGGTGCGGTCCAAGAGCGCAATTACAAATATCGCCATCTTCCTGGCACTGGCGTTTATCCTATCAATCTCAGAGATAGTCCGTCTCGTCACAGATTACTGGTGGTTTGACGCTCTTGGTTTCTCCCGGATCTTCATGATCAGCTTGACTGCGAAACTGCTCCTATTTGCAGCTTCGGCGTCGTTTTTCCTTATATTTCTGCTCGGCAACCTCTGGATATCCTCGAAAGCAAACCCATCCAAGTCAGAGATCCCCTCGAAGTTAAAGATCATGATTGCTCTGGTTTTGTCGTTCTTTGTCGGGCTTGCAAGCTCGCAGAAGTGGTTTGTGGTACTACAGTATCTGAATCAAGAAACATTTAACTTGCAGGACCCGATCTTCTGGAATGATGTCGCTTTCTACGTCTTCTCGCTGCCGTTCATCCACGCGGTCAGGAGTTTTCTGATGGCTTGTGTGGTAATCACGATCATCATGGTGCTTCTGGACTACATGCAGTCGTTTATCATCCGCATGTTCAAGCAGGCGCAGGTTTCCACGCCAGTGGGCGATGGTCCGATTTACGATGTCAGTTTCCAGTCGGCGATCGCAGGCATGAAACGGAATGCGCTTGCACACATAGCAGTTCTCGGATCATTATTCTTCATCCTCCTTGCCGTTAACCACTATCTTGCCAGATTCTCCATAATATACTCGGAAAAAGGGATTGTGGTGGGGGCTGGCTACACTGATGTTGTTGTATACCTTCCAATCACCAAGATACTGATGATTCTTGCGTTGTTCATTGCCCTGTTGTTTTATGTCTGGATATTCCTCATATCAGGCAGACAAGATCCGCAGAAGAGTGGTATATTGACTTATGCGGTGGTTTTCTACCTGCTGGTCATATTCATTGGTTCGACAGCGGTTCCCGGGATCGTCCAGACGTATAAAGTCTCGCCAAACGAGATCAGTCTGGAAGCGCCCTACATCGAGAACAACATCAAGTTTACAAAAATCGCCTACGGGCTTGCCGATGTGGAGGAGAGAACCTTCCCGGCTGAGATGAATCTAACCCATGAAGTGCTGGCAAACTCACACGAAACGATGGACAATATCAGAATTCTCGATTGGAGACCGCTCGTACAGACATATAAACAAATGCAGGAAATAAGGTTGTACTACGACCTTTCAGGTATCGACATCGACCGGTACGAGATCGACGGAAGATACACTGAGGTGATGTTAGCGCCAAGAGAGATGAATCAGGACCAGATCGTGTCAAAGACCTGGGTAAACCTCCATACAGTCTACACACACGGTTTTGGTGCGGTGATGAGCCCTGTAAACAGTGTTACAATGGAGGGACTTCCCAACTACCTGATAAAAGACATTCCTCCGGCGTACACTATAAATGAACCAAAATTACAGATCGAAAAGCCACAAATATACTACGGAGAGCGAGATAATGAGTTTGTACTGGTAAACACCCGTACAGAGGAGTTTGATTATCCAAAAGGCGATGCTAACGAGTATATCCGGTACGATGGGCGTGGCGGTGTGCAACTGGACACAACCATGAAGAAACTCCTGATGGCGATAAGATTCATGGATATTAAGATCCTGTTATCCTCGGATATCACTCCAGAGAGCAGAATTATGTTTGAAAGGAACATCGAGGATCGGATCTCGAAGATCACCCCGTTCCTGATGCTTGACCGGGATCCGTATATCACCATCTGCGACGGCAGATTGGTCTGGATACAGGACGCATATACAGTCACAGGCAATTTCCCGTACTCAGAGAAGCGTGGTTCTGTCAATTACATACGAAACTCCGTAAAGATCACTGTCGATGCTTATGATGGGGACGTGACATACTATATCGCCGATACCGCGGACCATGACCCAATAATCACAACTTATGCCAGGATGTTTCCCGAGCAGTTCAAATCACTTGATCTGATGCCAGATGAGCTTAAAAAACACGTAAGATACCCTGAAGACCTCTTCAAGATACAATCTGACATCTACAACACATATCACATGAGTGACGTAAAAGTATTCTATAATATGGAGGATGCATGGCAGATCCCACGCGAGGTGTACGGCACAAGCCAGCAGGTGCAGGTAGACCCGTATTACATAATAATGAAGCTTCCAGGCGAAAGCAATGAGGAATTTATCCTGATGAGTCCGTTTACGCCAATAAAGAAGGATAACATGATCGCATGGCTTGCTGCCAGATCTGACGGAGATGATTATGGAAAACTGCTGCTGTACAAGTTCCCCAAGGAAAAACTGATATACGGTCCTTTGCAGATCGAGGCAAAATTCGATCAGGACTCAGTGATCTCGGAGCAGCTCACGCTCTGGTCGCAGCAAGGCTCCAGAGTGACGCGGGGCAACCTGCTGGTGATACCGATCGAGGACAGTATTCTGTACGTGGAACCGCTGTATATAATGGCAGAGACCGGACAGCTTCCCGAACTGAAGCGGATACTTGTCTCGGATGGCGAGCGGGTGGTGATGGAGGAGGACCTTGACAGTGCGCTTGAGGCGCTGTTTGGCAGAGGCGAGACCGGAGCGCGCCCGGCCAAGCTCACAGGGGATGCTGAAGAATGGTCGACTGAAGAATTGATCGCGGGGGCAAACGACTACTATGATGCGATTCTCGACTCGATGGGCAAGAACTGGACTGCGTTTGGTGAGAACTTTGAGCGGTTAGGGGAAGTGCTGGACCGGTTGAATGAGGGATGATTCGTTGCCGTGTCCCAGGCGGTTCGTTTTCCGGAGAATTTGTAAGTCATGTGTTTTCGATTTATCTGGCATGAACAAGGAGACTTGTTTGGTGACTGCAAATGTGTGTACATGGGTTAGTTATGTGTAACTATTGTGATAATATTGTCCACTTTCACACAAATCCTTATAAGGCGCCACGATCATTAATAACCGGGTGATATAATGGATGGAATATGGATACCAATAGTGATCATGGTGCTGATGGTTCTTACAAGCGCTGTGAAGATCGTTCAGGAGTACGAGCGTGGCGTGATCTTCCGTCTTGGCAGGCTGGTCGGAGCACGGGGTCCGGGACTCTTCTTCATCATTCCGATTCTCGAGAAGATGACAAAGATCGATCTCAGGACGATTGTGCTCGATATCCCGCCGCAGGAAGTGATCACCAAGGACAACGTCACGACACGTGTGAATGCCGTGGTGTACTACCGGGTGATGGATCCGAGCAAGGCGGTGGTGCAGGTCGAGCATTTTCCGGCTGCAACAGCGCAGATGGCATTGACAACACTCAGGGGCGTGATCGGGCAGGTGGAACTTGATGCGGTGCTTTCAGAACGGGACAAGATCAACAAGCAGTTGCAGGAGATCATCGATGAGGCGACGGATCCATGGGGGATCAAGGTCTCAGCCGTCGAGATTAAGGATGTTGAACTGCCAGAGGCGATGCAGCGTGCGATGGCTTCGCAGGCAGAGGCAGAGAGGAACCGCAGAGCACGGATCATCAACGCAGAAGGAGAGATGCAGGCATCAATCAAGCTTTCGGATGCTGCAAGGGTGCTGAACGAACAACCGGGAGCCCTGTACATCAGGACGCTCCAGACGATCAAGGATGCGACTGAAGAGAAGGCGACAACGGTTGTGATTCCGCTGCCGATAGAACTTATGAGTGTACTTGGGTTGGGTAAGGGCAAAGATAACGAATAAAGCATCTGTCAAGTTGATTTGAGGGTTCGTAATTGCGGTAAGGTGTCAATCCGTGTCTGATATTGATTTTGGACATGGATTACACCGATTTTACCCATAACTCACTTGGTAGTTCCGAAGACCTATATGACTCCTGGTGATGTGATCAGATTGTATGTGTTTAGCTGAGGTGAAAAACCACGAGATTACCACAGAAATCTTGTGGAAATCCGTAATCTCGTGGTTCCGATGTGTTTAGCTGCAATCGCGTGGTTAGCTAAACACGTACATCAGATTTAACATGCACCACACCCCACACCCCACCATGAGAACCATCGAGTGGAATAATGGCACGATCGCCCTGATTGACCAGACCTTGCTGCCAGGTGAATACACGATCATTGAATGCGGCACAGTCTCCTCGCTGTGTGAGGCAATCGTCTCACTTCGCATCAGGGGTGCGCCTGCACTCGGTGCTGCTGGTGGATATGGAGTCGCGCTTGCAGCACATACGAGTGCCCACGCAATCGCCGCAGCCACCACAATCACCACCACGGCGACCACCCCACCTATGTTTGAGCAGTTCATGCACGATCTCCACGCGGCATCTGAAACAATCAAACAGACCAGACCGACCGCAATCAACCTCGCTTGGGGCGTTGATCGGGTGATGGGTGCTATTTTGGAATCCGGGACCCGCCGCATCGATGAAATAAAGAGAATCGCTCTCCACGAAGCAGTCACAATCGCTGAAGAGGATGTGCAACGTAACAGACGGCTGGGGCAGAATGGCGCAGCGCTCTTTGAGGACGGGGACACGGTGCTGACCCACTGCAATGCAGGTAGACTTGCCTGTGTGGACGTGGGCACCGCGATCGGCGTGATCAGGGCGGCGGTTGAGGCTGGCAAGGAGATATCGGTCATCTCATGCGAGACCCGCCCGCTCAATCAGGGAAGCCGGATCACCACGTGGGAACTGATGCAAGACGAGATACCAGTCACGCTGATTACGGATTCTACAGCGGGTTCAATGATGCGGGAAGGAAAGATTGATCGGGTGATCGTCGGAGCCGACCGTATCACGAGAGATGCGGTATTCAACAAAATTGGGACGTACACCCATTCGGTTCTTGCTAAGGAGCACGATATACCGTTCTATGTCGCAGCGCCGATCTCCACGTTCGATCCTGCTATGCTGGAGCAGGATATCGTGATAGAGGAGCGGGATCCTGACGAACTGCGGCGCATCGGGGACGTGATGCTTGCACCGGCAGATGCTGTGGTATACAATCCGGCGTTCGATGCTACGCCGATAGCGAATGTCACAGCGGTTATCACAGAGGATGGTGTGATGTATCCCGCGAAACAGGACTGGTGGCACCACATCCGGGATTCATAAAACATATCCCTTCGTTTCTGCCGCTGCAACCAAACCTCATTAAACCCGTTTCGTAGTCTTTATAGACCTTAAAGTGTAGGACTTATCAGAAGTATTGACTGGAGTCGTGGTTTTCAGGATGCTGCCTAAATATCAGCGGTATCAGACATCACCGCCTCGTAAAATACCTTTTACCATCGTGCACCATCTCCACAACCTCCCCTCGCACCTCCAGTTCCCGCAGATACTTTGCAGCCTCATTCCGGTGCACCTGCAGCGCATCCGATATCTCATCTATCGTGAGCGGTCTTCGCTCTAAGAGCGGCAGGATATCCGCACGAACCCAGATTCTTGCGTCAGCGATGATCTCGACATCTCCCTTAAATCCGCGGGATCCTGCAAATCGCTTGCATAGCCGCATCATCTCCCCCCTGCTGGCTGCCTCGGCATCCTCCACGGAGGGTCGCACCACGGTATTTAACTGGACCCGGTCAGGACCAATCCGAGAGACTGCATCCATTAGCGCCGAGATCTCATCATCCGAGTCGTTCAGCCCCTTAACAATCATGATCTCAAGCCAGAACTTCCCTTCAAACGCTTCTCTAAATATCCTGAGCCCTTCGATGATCTGCTCCACTTTGAGGCTCTCGTGCGGTTGATCCACAGCGCGGAACCCGGGCGTGGTTGCGGCATCAAGCGATGGCAGCACGAGATCGGCATTCATGAGATCGTTTCGCACATCCTCTAAAAAGAGTAGCGAACCATTGGTTATCACCACAACCGGTACATCCGTCATCGTTTTGATCGCATCAATCATCTCACCGATCTTTGAATGCAGCGTAGGCTCACCGGATCCTGCGAATGTGATGCAATCAATATCTCCCTCGTTTTTGTCCAGAAACCCCTCCAGTTCAGAGAGAACCTGGTCCTTCGGTACATACTCCCTTCTCTGCACGGTTTTCTCTGTGGTTCGTCCGAGCTGGCAGTAGACGCAGTCGAACGTACAGGTCTTGTACGGCGTGATATCGATGCCAAGCGACCTCCCGAGTCTTCTGGAGGGCACAGGACCGAATATGTGTGAGCTATCGCTGTTGCCACCGCTGGTGCTGCTGGTGCTGTTGGTAATATCACTCAAAAGTAAACACCCTACCGACGCCGTTTCTCTGGTATGCATCCGGGAAGCCTGACGCGATCTCTCGGAGGTGCTGGGTGCAGTGGCACGGAGAGAGGAATTTCATGCTTTTCAACACAGGATAATCGCAAAATCCATGAAATCCACCCATGATCCCGTATATCTCCCCAAATTCTGACGCTCTGCCCATGATTTCCTTGATCCCGGGATGTGCGCATCCTGTGACAACAACAATCCCGTTTTTTGTCTCCAGCGCCAGAGACTGCTCCTTTATGTCGCCCCCCAGTTCTCCTGTGGTATGCACCAGATCGCATATCTCTGCCGGACTGTGTACCTCGATCACCGGATTTCTGATCTTGCTCTTGAACGAGTTGGAAAACGATGCCGGCAGATATATTTCGGCATCGTGGTTCAGTTCAAGCAGATCAGGGATGCCGCCTGCATGGTCCCAGTGTTCATGCGATAAGACGATTTTTTCAAGGTCTTCCGGGTTGATCTCCAGTTGTTCCATGTTATGCAGTAAAATCGATCCGTCTCCACCGGTGTCAAAGAGTATTTGCTCGCCGGACACCTCTATCAAGCAGGAAAAACCCCACTCGCTCTTAAGTCTGGTAGCAGACGCATCCTGACCCGGATATACTCCATTATCATAGACTGTCGTGATCTTCATTCGTACGCCCTCCTATCTTCTTTATCGCACCAGGGATCGCTCCTTCCGCGGATGTGATGGCAGGCACGCCGGGAACGCAGGACAACCTTCGCCGGATGAACTCGTGCGTTTTCCCTGAGCTGCCTTTCCCACTGATCATTACGATCTGTTTCATGGTGGTTACTTATCGTTTCAGTGCCTGCAGGGTCTTATAGTTATGCGGGATGCGGCATGGTTGCAAAGCCACGCCATCCACAACCTCCAAATACGCTGAATTGCATTCTGAAACGCCAGAGTTTTGATCTAACACTTAATAATTTAACATATCTAATTAACAATAACTTTAAATAAGATGACGTTATACGTATCGATATCATATAATTTCATATTATATGATACTAAGGTAAATTTAAGTAATACTAAAGTTTGCCTGAACAAACGAACATGGAGGTAAATAATAGATGAAAAGCAGTAAATTGTTCGTGGCATTCGCCACGGTTTGCGTGGCGCTGGGTGCCGTCGGGATTGTGAGCGCCCATCAGACGTGGATAGATATCGATACTATGTGCACAGATCTCGGCGATACGGTCGATGTCAGACTGACCGAAGGACACAACTTCGTAAGCGAAGGTGCACCGCC
>JAYEGZ010000100.1:0-4699 GCA_034659315.1 Methanobacteriota archaeon | reverse complement strand
AAGGCGACATTGCCGCTCAATATCAGTTGTGACTGGCTGATAACGGCTGGTGCTGCCAGTGACACTGCATATTGGGATGGTGAATACAACGACACGTTGCCACACGGAGCGAATTACACCGGTCCGGGCGGATTCGTCGGCAATACCCATTCAGCAGCTTTGACGCTTCTGGAAATGGAGGAAGGAGAGATACGAGAAGGTAACACCATCACAATGTGTGCAACGATACGACCAGGGATTCAATTCTCTGTAAAGCCCGCATACCTCGACTTTGGCGAACTGGATCCGGGTGATACAAGCGATCCCGCGATTGTTATGATCCAGAATAGCGGATCAAAAGACATGAAGACTACTGTGGAGGTCGTTGATCCGAGCGGGTTGTACACAGCAGGGCTCTATATAGATGAGTCTCTGTGGAACGAGTTTGAAACGATAGTCCCGAAGGACAAACATGTTCCGCTGACGACTGAACTGCGTGTTCCGGGCGATTTCACTGGCTCTGGTGAGATGAAAGGAACGATAATCTTCTGGGCAGAAGCCATCTAACACGGCTCTGCCATTTTATTTTTTATATCAGATTTTAAAAGTAGAGGTGGAAGATGAAGATGAAATCAAGAACAATCGGAATCATATTGTTATTGTGTTACTTGTTGATCCACGCACCCTGTGTGTATGGCATGGGCATCGGCGTAAATCCCGCAAAGATGGATGTTGAGGTAGGAAACAGCGAAAACGTTCAGAGGACAATAACAGTCTCAAATCCGGAAGATGTGGAGATGAAGTTTCGGGTATACAATGAAGATGAATCTATTGACTGGATCCAAATATCCGACCCGACGTTCTCACTTAAGGCACATCAAACAAAAGAGGTGACTGTTCGGTTCGCCCCAACTGCGAATGGAATAGGGGATGTCGATACAAAGATATGTGTAGTTTCATTGAAATCCGAAGGCGACTTTAACATGGGAAGCGGTGTAAAGATACCGACACATATAAGCATAAAAGAAGAAGCGGTTCCATTTTATACAAATCCTGCAATTATCGTATTGATAATATCCTGGTTATGCATAATTCTGATATTTGCGAATCGATTGAGGCGGCATTGATGGCAGATCATACCTGTCTGAAAATCCAAGCGTTTTCCGCCGATTTACCGATGCCGAGTAGGACTCATGGCGCACCTCCTGCTTGTGGGGGACTTTCTAATTTCTCGGGTCGGTTGAAAACATGCACCTGCCACCGATCGGGCTTTGTTGCGATTGGTCAGTTGAAACGGTCAGCCGGTTCTGCCGAGAGAACTGCCCCTTATAGGCACTGGTCAGATGGTCTTGCAAAAATCGCAGAAGAAGACCTGGAGTTCATCCGGGTGAATGACACCTGAAAGATCTGCGGCTCACATCCACGCACCAGCCATAAACGCAGCGAGCGCCACTGCCATCGCCTGCTTAAACAATCTCGACGAACCCGCTGCATCACCCCGGGATAATCGCAATATCGCAGCCAGGAAACATAGGTCGGCAAGCCCAACAACGAGCAGGTACCATACCGAGAACCCTGTGAAATACGGCAGCGGGCTTAGCAGCACAGCGATCACACCAACAGCCGATGCGACATATCCTGCCGACTTGCGCCCTACTCGGATCGGAAGCGTGGTAGCACCCATTGCCAGATCGCCGCGGGTATCCTCAATGTCCTTTGCAATCTCGCGTGCGACTGTTGCAAGCATCGAAAGCCCGAATAGTCCGGCGGTTCGGGTGATGCCGGAACTCCCGAAGAGTGCACCCCCGAACAGGAACGTGGAGCCTGTGAGATACCCGATGCAGATATTTCCAATAAGCGCAGTACGTTTCAGATTGCTGGCATAGAGGATGAGCAATGTAGAGTTGATGACCGCAACGACGAAGCAGATCGTGCCAAGGAAGCTGGATAATAAAATCCCGGTTCCAAAGAGCAGAAGTGAAAAATAGAGTGCGCTATCCTTGCTTACGCGCCCTGATGGTATGGGGCGCATCGGTTTGTTGATTGCATCGATATCCGCATCAAAAAAATCGTTGATGGCGTTTCCTGCACCAGTAATCAAAAAAACACACGCAAATACAAGTGAGATTCCAAAAATCGATATTTCATCCGAAACCGGTGCATAAGCGATTCCTGCGCCGATGACTGCTGCAAAACCAGCCATCGCGCAGTTTCCTGCACGGAGCAACTCAAAGAAACCTTTGCATTGCATTTGAAAACTCACCTACGGGATTTGGGATTTAGCGCATCGCCCCGACATGTAGCATCCGGTCAAGCGCACGTTTTGCACGCTCCTGCACCGCATCTGGTATGGTAACAACATACTCAAGGTTCTCAAGCGATCGAACCACAGCAGGTAGCGTAACCATCTTCATAGCCGGGCAGATCGTGTAATCGGAGACTGCGTAGAACTTTTTTTCTGGAAATTCATTCTCCAATCTGTGAATCATCCCCGATTCGGTGCCGATGATGAATTCGTCCGAATGAGACGACCTTGCGTGCCGAATCATGCCCTCGGTGCTCTGCACACCATCCGCAAGATCAATCACCCCGGGTCGGCATTCGGGATGTACGAGCACCTCTGCGCCCGGGTGCTTTTCCTTCGCATCCCGGATGTCGCTGGGCAGGATCTGATGGTGAGTCGGGCAGTACCCATCCCATGGTATGATCGTCTTATCTGTAAACCGGGCGGCATAAAGCGCAAGGTTCTTGTCGGGCACAAAGATCACCTCGTCACAGTCAAGTGACTCCACCACCTCGACAGCGTTTGCCGAGGTGCAGCAGATGTCGCTTTCCGCTTTCACCGGCGCACTTGTATTCACATAGCAGACCACCCCTGCGCCTGGGTGCCTTTGTTTCATCTCGATCAACGCCTCGCGGGTGATCATCGCAGCCATCGGGCACTGCGCGTCTACATCCGGGATCAAAACAGTCTTGGCAGGACTTAAAATTGCTGCGGACTCAGCCATAAAGTCAACACCGCAGAACAGGATCACGTCAGCATCGGTCAGGGCTGCCTGCTGGCTCAATGCGAACGAATCGCCAACAAAGTCGGCAATGTCCTGAATTTCGGGTCGCTGGTAGTTATGAACAAGTATAATTGCATTTTTCTCCTGTTTTAACCAGCGAATTTTTTCAAGCATATAATCTGCTTTTTGGCACGCATTGTTTATAAAACGACTTGGGCGACACCCGTGTTCATGCCTTCCCGGAGCTGGCGGGGGCTGACCTCCAGACAGGTACATCGGCAAAGCCGCTAATAAACAAAACCCACTCACAATCTCTTTTCCCACTTCGTAAGTTCCAACACCTCTGAAAGCGATTTTCCTCGCTCTATCTCGGATCTTATACGAAGTTCGGTCTTGTAAACCTCTTTCGCTCTCCTTGCAATCTCATAAGCCCTTTCCTTTGGAATCACGACCACCCCGCTATCATCACCAACGATATAATCACCTTCCCGCACAATCTGCCCACCACACATTATCTCCACGCCGATCTCGCCATATCCTTTTGGTTCACCAGCGTTTGGTACAATCGCACGCGCAAAGACCGGGTAATTAAACTTCCGTATCTCATCTACGTCCCTCACCGCGCCATCAATCACGACGCCGCCCACTTTTCGGTTCATGCAGCTGAGCGTTGCAAGTTCCCCCCATGGCGCAACATCAGCGTGTCCGTTGTCAATCACAATCACATCACCATCGCAAGCTCGGTCGATCGCCTCGATTGGCTTTGCCCAGTCTCCGGGAAGCGTCTGCACCGTGATCGCCCTCCCTACAGCCTTCGCCCCCGGGCATATCGATATCATCTCACTCATCGCACCTTTACGATGCATCGCATCTGAGATGTTCGGCGTCGATACCTGCAAGAGCAGTTCAATCGTTCGCTCGTCTGTTGGCTCTTTACGAACTGGCTCGGATGACGCGGGTCTGTGATCGATTGCATCGCGGATCACGGCAGCCGCTGCTGTAGCATCGTCAGAACGCGTGATTGCTCCGCCGACGATGATAATGTCAGCACCGATCGATGCTGCACGTGAGGCAGTCTCATGGTCAAGCCCACCAGCAACCGCAATCCCAATTTCCACGGCATCCACCACTTTTCCGAGGGTGTCCAGTGTGTCTACACCCTCCATCTGCTGATCGATCCCTGCATGGACGCAGATCCAGTCGATCCCCTGCGCTTCGAGTTCTTTTGCCCGGCTGGCAGGATCATCCACAGACAGGAGATCAGCCATCAGCGCAACACCGTATTTTCTTGCTGACCGGACCGCATCTCCAATCGTCGAATCGTCGGCACTTCCAAGGATTGCAACAATGTCAGCGCCTGATTTTGCAGCCATCTCGACCTCGATTGCTCCGGTGTCCATCGTCTTCATGTCAGCGATGATAATCTGGTCTGGAAACGCGCTTTTGATGGCACGTACCGCAGCCATACCCTCACTCTTGATGAGCGGTGTCCCAACTTCGATTAAATCGATGTATTCGATGGTTTCTCTCGCGATGTCTATCGCACGGTCGGTTTCCAGCAGATCAAGTGCGAGCTGGAGTTTTTTGCGAGACATGCGTTTCTTTTGGGGGCGGTGGGGATAAAGCATACCCTGTATACGCCAGTATATATGAGTTGTACATCACACCGCCACAACCCCGGGCTTTTTCAAACCAATGAAACCGTAATGTAT
>JAYEGZ010000099.1:0-3233 GCA_034659315.1 Methanobacteriota archaeon | reverse complement strand
AAATATACAACAAGGATCAAGAAGCTCCAGATGGGTACGGTATTGGTTGGGCTTTGAGAGATTCTACAACCGACTCCAAAGGCTGGGGGCGTGGATACTTGGATTCTTTGGAATTGAACCTTCGTTCGATTGTTGAAAAAATAGATGAGGATGATCTCATTGAATTTAAGAAAAGGCTGATAGATAAGTTCTGGGAAACATTCTCTGAAATTCAGACATTGGGAGCCATATACAGAGCTGAAAAGAATGTGTATATAGAGAGACCTTTGCCCGATGTGGATTCGGATCGCAAATTTGATTTTAGAGTAGCACAACCTGATATATACATGGAAGTTTATTGTCCCTTTAGCAAGGCGCTCGGTGAAGAATGTGATGAAACTCCAAGATGGGTAGGCATCGGAGAGGAATTGAGGGGAAAGATTTTCAAGAAGTATGAAAGGAAAGAGCTATTGAACATTACCTCGCGTTACCCAGTATTCTTAATAATCAACACAATAAGGCTTGTGGATTGCGATCCGATTCAGGTATCTGAAATAATGGACCCGACATCAGAAAAATATGTATTCCCAAAGAATGTTCATTGCCATGGTGTTTTTTTATACGGACATGAATTAAAGAGGGGTAAGATGAATATGGTTCCCACATGTATATGGAGCCCGAATTGCCCAAAAGAATTGAAAGAAGAACTGAAAAAGATATTTAAAGAATTCAGGTAATTGTACCACCTTACAGCTATATGTGATGTATTTGCATGGCTCACATGCTTATATCACACCCCACATCTGTCCGCGCTCATACCACCACCCGACCTCCAGCCCGTGGATGCTCCCGAATTCAGAGGCTGTCTCACAATTCAAAATCACAACAAAAAGAAGCACGGATAGGACGTTATATCGAAAATAAACATCCAATTTCGCGAAATATCTAATTATGGGACAGCCTCTTCATTTGGGGGTGGGAAGGCTGGGGCTTCAGGGTGTATATTGGGTAAACTATTTGTTTGGGCGTTCCCAGTACGACGAATATGGGACGAACGCCGATCTCTGTTCCGATGAGACGATATTCGATAGCCCCGTTGGGGCAGATATCCATGCATCTGCCGCATCTGGTGCACTCCATCACCTTCTCGCCTCTGGCTCGTGATTCGCTGGTCATGGAGAAGGTCTTCGCATGTTTCCTCACACATCTCGCAATCCATACACACACCCCGATCGACCTTTATCCTGAAGGGACTCATGCGACCAATGATGGCGTTGACAGGCGGGAGCGGGTAGATCAGTCTGCGATAAAGTCTCTTCTTCGTAAGTAGAGGACCGCCAATTGAGAAAAATTATGCCCCCGCTTGAAGATCGCCGCGGGCGGGTCATAAACTATGCGCAGGGGACAGAGCCATGCACAGTAAAAAGGTTCCAGAGTGCTCAAAGCCACGAGGATCAGGAAGAGCAGAATGGCATAAGGAAAGAGCCCCCATGATCGGCTCAGGCTCTTTATCTCCAGCCCGGGTCTCCTGATTGCTGCAGAAGGGCACGCTTATCGCCAGAATGATCATCGTCTTATGATATGTCCATTCTCACAACCTCAATTGCGCATCGATTGTCAGCCGCGAAATCTGCGAAACGGTACCTGACTTTGTTTCACAGCAAATTCGATCGATAGAAGAGATAAACGAGCCATGCATGATAAATGTAGTTTTTGATTTCATAAAACGCGCTTTTGCGGAAATTATAGCCAGAAGGATACCTATCTGAAAAGCTTCATAACTTCATCGATTCTGGTACAATCCCGCGGCAGAAGACCGCAGCACGTGCCAAAGTACTCGATACCGTACCCTCGAGCCTCTGCGTACCTGACAAAACCGGGGGTCGGAAGAGCGATGCTGAGAACGCCGCACTCAAGCGCTATCATCTCGATCAGTTCGCGGTCGCGTCCGCTCGAATGTGCGCATCCAAGCGTTACCGGAATCTCAGGGAAGAGTTCGGTTGCCCTGCAGAAAACTTCAGCAAAGTCGTACGGATCCGGTTTTACAGAAGACATCGGCGTGCCTGCGATCGGCATGAGCCCTGTTATCACAACCGTTGTCGGGTCGATCTCACTGATGAGTTCGAGCGCCCGAAGTTCCCCGCGCAATCTCCCGAAATCAAGACCCACACAGACATGCGGGAAGATATCGATGCCCGCATCCGAGATCGCTTTGAGGCTCTGCAGGTAATCATCTTCGGCAGCGTTTATGCCGTACACACGCTTGACAGTCCCCGCGTCTCCGACCACATCGAATGCGATGCCGTCGAGACCAGCGTCTGCAAGAGCGCACGCCTCATCAGGAGTGATAAACCCGGTGTGTGCGATTATGATCAGATCGGTCTCCTGCTTGATCCGTCTGATGGATTCAGCCACGGTTGCAGTCGGGACTTTTCCGTTCGCATCGCACCCGCCCGTTACGAGCATGCCCATGGCACCACCTCTTGCGATGCGGCGTGCGACCTCCTCTAATTTTTCGGGCGAATCTGTGGGAATCAGACGTGACAGAAGTCTGCCGCCGCAATGTTTGCAATTTAACCCACATCTACTTCCGGTCAGTGATACGGATGGAAAGAAGCTTGATGTGATGAAGAGGCAGAGATTCCTGCCGTGCTTTTTGATGGACCGCGCTCTGCACTTCTGCATACGCTCCCCGAGGCTCTGGTCAAGCGAATTATTGAGAAGCAGGGCGAGCGCCTGTCCACGCATGATTAACCTACGATTCGACTGCCTGCATGATCGATGCCACAAAATCCTCTGGTGCTGTGCCAGGTGCGGTTATCGGTTCTGATTCATAGACCGATTGCACGACAGTGAGAACGGAATCGTAATCGGCAACGGTCTCTTTCAGGGATTTGGCGATACTTTCGATTGCCGACTCCGGAAATAAGAAGAAATCTCCTGAAAATTCGATGTCTTTGATTTTAGTACCTTCCAACTTGACAAAAGAACGGATTAGACCGCCTTTTGATTTGTGTCTGCCTTGCTTGTATCCTTCGTAGCTCATGGTATCCCACCGCTGATATTGGAGTTCTTGTTATTCAATTATGGATACCCTGCATTTATCTCCTTTGCCTCTTTTGTCCCAGCCGCCTCCTCCGCTTCTCATCCATCCGGTAGACCCAATCCCTGCTCCGGTGCCTATCCACGAGGCGGCTCGCCAGCAATTCCTCCGAATCAGTCAGCGCACCACAAACGGTAGTTACCCCAAGCGC
>JAYEGZ010000098.1:0-3239 GCA_034659315.1 Methanobacteriota archaeon | reverse complement strand
ACCCCGCACTTAAGTACAAGGCTTGTGCATTGCGATCCCACGCCGTTCATCTTACCGTCTGCTCTGGCAGGCACACTACGGTAAGTCAACAACGATACCACAAGCTTATTATATGGTTCATATTGCCTCATGTAGTGTTGTCAGTAACTGGCATGGTACTTAAACCTTGCCGAGCCCGTTTTTACGTGTTCAGGCACATATACGCATCGTTTTACAGCGCATTTGTCAGATTTTCGCTGTGGTCACTAACAATAAACATTCTTGGATGCAGAAATCATTGAATTGCGCAACTAACCCTCGTATTAATGCACATCTTCAGAACTGCGTCTGGTGCTACTTTCTTCTATCATCTTTTGAGAACCACAGAATCCATCAGAATCAGAAATTTTCCCCTGAAATCCAGAAATGTGTGTCAGTTTCAGCTATCTTCGAAGTCGAGTTAGACTTTCAGATAGTGCCTATAAGAACAACTAAAACAAACACCAGTATATGCAAATCGGAGTGTACGTATGCCACTGCGGGCTTAACATCGCCGGGGTACTTGATATAGGTGCGATCGTGGCGTACGCACAGGAGCTTGATGACGTCTGCGTCGCAAGATGCATCGAGTTTGCGTGTTCCGATGCTGGACAGGAGCAGATCAGAAGCGACATCGAGGCGGGCGTTGATCGCGTGGTCGTAGCTGCATGTTCGCCGCGTATGCACCAGACGACTTTTGAGCGACTGCTTGAGGACGCGGGTCTTGATCCGCACCTCCTTGTGGTAGTAAACATACGCGAGCAGTGCTCATGGGTACATGCGGATGACCCGCCACTTGCGACCCGAAAAGCGATCGATCTGGTGCGTATGGGTGTGGCGCAGGCTCGGGAGCTTGCCGCGATCCCGAAACGGACGATTCTGATCAACCAGGACGTGCTTGTGGTGGGTGCAGGGGTTGCAGGCTTGCAGGCAGCCCTTGATCTTGCGGATGGCGGCATGACGGTGCATCTGATCGAAAAAGAGCCGACCATCGGCGGAAGGGCGATTCTGTACGGGACACTGTTTCCGACGAACGACTGTTCGATATGCATCATCGCCCCAAAGATGACCGATGTATTCAATCACCCGAATATCAATCTGCACACCTGTTCCGAGGTCGCAGAGGTCGGGGGGAGCGTTGGCAATTTCAAAGTACGATGCATAAAAAAACCCGGATTTGTCAAAAGCGACGTGTGCAAGGGATGCATCGAGGATTGTGCTTATATTTGCCCGATCATCGTTCCGAACGAGTTTGATTACGGCATCGGGGTCAGGAAGGCGATCTACATACCGGTGCCGCAGTCTGTTCCGATGATTGCGTGCATCGATGATCACTGCGTTGGCTGCGGATTGTGCGAAGAGGCGTGCCCTCTGGATGCTATCGATTATTTACAGAAGGAAGAGGAGTTTCTGTTCAATGCGGGCGCGATCATCGTTGCAACTGGCTGGAAACCCTTCGACGCATCTCGCAAAGAGGAATATGGGTATGGGCGGCACCGGGACGTGATCACATCGCTGCAACTCGAACGCATGTTAAATGTGAGCGGACCTACGGCAGGGCGTGTGATCCAGCCATCGACAGGAGAGCTTGCACATAGAATTGCATTTATCCAGTGTGTGGGATCAAGGGATTCAACCGTTGGAAACGAATATTGCTCGGTCGTCTGTTGCATGGCTGCGATCAAGAATGCAAACATAATCAAGGAAACATATCCTGATACGGATGTTTCAATTCATTATATTGACATACGAGCATGTGGAGATCGGTACGAAGAGTATTACCGGCGCACACAGGAACTCGGAGTTGATTTTGTACGGGGCCGGGTCGCAGAGGTGCTGACGCACGGCAAAAAACCAGTCATCAGGTATGAGGATACGCTGGCAGGCGATGGGATCGGTGTCACCGAAGAGGAATGTGACCTTGTCGTCCTCTCAGTCGGGCTTGAGGCGAACAGCGAGGTCAGCACGGTTCTTGGCATCCGTACCAGGGCAGATGGGTTCATGCAGGCTGCACATCCAAAACTGCGACCTGTGGAAACGCCAACCGATGGCATCTTCATCGCAGGATGTTCGTCAGGTCCAAAAGACATCCAGACATCGGTTGCGCAGGCGTCTGCCGCCGCTTACCGGGCGTCAAGTCTGCTCAAGGACGGCAGTCTGGATATTGACCCGATGAGTGCGCATGTGGACGCGGATAAGTGCATCGGATGCGGGCTCTGCATGTCTATTTGCTCATTCGGTTGCATCAGCATGGTGCATGGCAAGGCTGTGGTCGATGAACTGGCGTGCAAGGGCTGCGGTTCGTGCAGTGCCGCATGTCCCGGTGGCGCAATCGAGCCGCACACACATACCGACGCCCAGATCCTCTCGCAGATCCATGCGATTGAGAAGAGCGAGTGTCCGCTCATTGTTACGTTTCTCTGCAACTGGTGCGCTTATGCGTGCGCAGACCTGACAGGCGTGCTCCGCATCTCGTATCCGACCAATGTCCGCGTGATCCGCGTTATGTGTGCAGGCAGAGTCAACCCGGGGTTCGTGCTCGAAGCGCTCAGGCAGGGTGCGGACGGTGTGCTGGTTGCCGGATGCCGCCCGGGCGAGTGCCATTACACGTACGGGAACGAACATGCAGCGCACAGGATGGTTGCGCTCGCAGACGCACTGGACGGCGTTGGGATCGATGCACGCAGGTTAAAGACGATCTGGATCAGCGCATCTGAAAGCAAGCGATTCGCAGAGACGATTTCTGATTTTGTGGACGAGCTAAAAGAGATCGGACCGATCGGGTCGGAATTGTAGCTCCGGGTGTATTTCACTGAATATCCCGATTACGCTACAGAAAACATCCAGCCATGACATTCCCTGGATCGCCGATCTTACTGACCAACAGTCAGGAATTCGGACAGATCGCTATACTGGTACGTGAACAGCATCGTCAGTGTAACAAGCCGCCGCTTTGTAAGGGAAATCCCAAGATTGTGGTCAGCCGGTGAGTTTTCATACAAAAATCGCTCTATTGATTCGGTATCAATCGCGTTTTCCTTTTTCATGTACCATGGCGGCACCCCAAGGAGCGCAGTGCTCTTTCGGGCAGCCCTCGTATCCACATCCATCGACTGCTTCTCGACAGCGACGCCTATCAGTGTTGGCACGTCGATCAGTTTGTGCCCCCCCACCGGGATGAAATATCCGGGCAGGTCCTTTGACAGTACGCTTGCACGCCC
>JAYEGZ010000097.1:0-12867 GCA_034659315.1 Methanobacteriota archaeon | reverse complement strand
AATGGTTCGTTTCAGGTCGCTTCTCCTTTAAGAGCTGCGCGTTCTTGATTGAGAACATGCAGCAGACTCCTCCGGAGCAGTAGATGTTCTCGTTGACATCCCTTGACCCGACACAGTTGATGAATCCGACCGTAATCGGCTCAACAGCGTCGGATGGTCGCACCACATGTCCGCCTGTTGGTCCTGCGGCATTTAACAAGCGTTCAAACTCCATCGTGGTTATCACGTTATCGTAAAGCCCGTAGCCATAGTTGTTGTGCGGCAGCGGGTCAAACGCGTCCATTCCGACAGCGACTGTGATCACACCGACCTTGAGCTTCTCATAGATTGGTTCCTGATCATACCTGATCGCTCCAGCCTCACATGCTTTCTCGCACGCCTTGCAGCTGATGCAGTTCTCCATGTCAAGCACCGCTCGCATCGGGACTGCCTGTGGGAACGGGATGTAGATCGCTTTTCTGATCCCGAAGTTCTCGTTAAACTCGCTCGGGAGTTCGACGGGGCAGACGTCCTGACATGCTCCGCAGCCTGTGCAGATGTCTGTGTCAAGATAACGCGGCTTGTGCAGCACAGTCACCTCGAAGTTGCCGACAAAACCGTCCACATCGGTAACCTCCGAGTACGACATGATGTTGATGTTCTTGTTTCGTGCAACCTCAACCATCTTTGGTCCGAGAATGCAGATCGAGCAGTCGTTTGTGGGAAATACCTTGTCAAACCGTGCCATCCTGCCACCGATCGACGGCTCCTTCTCGACAAGATATACGTTGTAGCCCATGTCGCCAAAGTCGATTGCTGCCTGCATTCCAGCTACACCTGCGCCAATCACTAGCACGTTCTGGTCAACCGGAACAGATGACTCCTCGAGTGGTTCAAGCAACATGGAGCGGGCGATGCCCATCCTGACGAGGTCTTTTGCCTTGGCTGTTGCACCTTCCCGGTCCCACATGTGAATCCATGAACACTGGTCACGGATGTTTACGAACTCGAACTGGTACGGGTTGACGCCAGCCTCTTTACAGCACGCCCTGAATGTGGGCTCGTGCGTCCGCGGTGTACACGCGGCAACGATCACCCGGTTCAGGTTATGCTCTTTAATACCGATCTGTATCTCTGCCTGTCCCGAATCTGCGCATGTGAACTTGTTGACTTTCACATACTCAACATTCGGAAGAGTCAGCGCATAATCGGCAACTGCCTGGGTATCGACATACCCACCGATGTTGACGCCGCATTCGCAGACAAAGACACCGATACGTGGTTCTTCGTTTTCCATTGTGTTTCTCCTCTCGTTAACTAAGTTCTATGTTGTAATTCTCATATTCTCAGGTAGTAGTTGTCGGCAAGTTTCTCGGGTGATAAAAGGGCGTTCTACCAAAAAGTCACTCTTCATCTCTTTTATCACATCCTGTGGAAACACCTTTGCTTATGCCTCATGTATGCAACGTGGTAAGCACGGAAAATCATCAGTAGCATTGTACTTAAGGGTAACGCCAGCACACGGGATCGAAAGAATTATGTGCCGAAAACATCAACTCAATTGAAACGGAAGTGTATATGATGAAAAAATGGCAACGTGATCGCGGACTTGCGGCAAGGATGTTTCTGACCATGTTTCTACTTGGTGCAGTTTACATCACATTCATAGCAGTATTAGCGTACCTGGGACTCCCCACGGGCTCGATTATGATCGTTGCAGGGATTATGCTCTTTGCACAGTACTATTTCTCGGACAAAATGGTTCTAATGAGCACAGGTGCTCACGTCGTGAGCGAAAGCGAAGAACCGATGTTGCATGGCATCGTATCAAGATTGTGCATCGAAGCAGACCTGCCAAAGCCAAGGGTCGCCATCGTTAAAAGCAACGTTCCGAACGCGTTTGCGACAGGACGCAGCCCCAAGAAAGCGGTGGTGGCGGTTACAACCTCGCTTATGCAGAGACTCAACCAGAATGAGCTGACCGCAGTGCTTGCACATGAACTGACGCATGTGAAGAACCGGGACGTGATGGTACTCACCATTGCAAGCTTTTTCTCAACGATAGCGTTCTTTCTGGTCAGATACCTGATATTCTTTGGCGGGGGGGACCGGCGCGGGGGCGGTCAGATCATGATTGCGTGGATCGCCTCGATCGCTGTGTGGATCGTTAGCTCCCTCCTGATACGGGCGCTCTCACGGTACCGGGAGTTCGCTGCTGATCGCGGGGCAGCCGTGATCACAGGTCACCCATCCCATCTTGTCAGCGCGCTGCAGAAGATCAGCGGTGCGATGGGCAGAATACCGACCGATGACCTGCGAAAAGCCGAGGGAATGAACGCATTCTACATCATACCCGCAATATCCGGAAGCTCGGTTATGGCGTTATTCTCCACGCACCCGTCGCTTGAAAAGAGAGTTGAAGCGCTCGAAAAGATCTCCAGACAGATGGAAATTGCATGAAATTTCTGGATTCGCTCTTCGGACGGACAAAACTCAGGAAACCAAAAGTAGACGCACTGTTCTCACTTTCGACCGCATATCTGGCGATGGAGGTGATGGGCTTTGCGCCGGCTGGCAAATCCGGCATCTGTTTCAAGCCTGTTGAATCATCGCGGTTCTCTGAACTGGAAAACGATCTTAAGGAGCTGCTCCGTCTCAGTGCCTCAGAATCCGGAACCGCCTGCCAGTTCCAGACAGACAAATACAATTATGCGTGGATTATCCTGAGTGACGATGATTTTGAGGATCTCATCACCACCACCCACCTGATAAGCGAGACTGTTATCGAACACGACTTTGAAGAGCGGCTTCTCTGCTCGATTTTTGCTTTCAAAGGCGTGTATTTGATATACAGTTACAAGGAAGGCACTTTCTACCCATTTGCCCCGCTGAAGGGGCAGAAAATGGAAAGAGACAACAACCTCGAATTTAGAATACGATCGACAATGGAAGATGAACTCCCCATCGAAAAAGAGTTGGAAAAGTGGTATCCGCTCTGGGGAATTCCGTTTTAAGAACCTGTTTGATGTCATATGGCGTTTGTGACCGCTCTTCGCTGTTTTGCAGGGGGATTGCTGCGCCATCAGGTGCTATCAATTGTCCAGGATCCCTATTCATCATGTCGTTAATTCTGCAAACCGTGTTACATTTCCCGCGTTCACGAGGATGGATTTAAGAGCACCCGGTTTTCAATCTGCCAATAAAAGCCGGTTTGTACATGCCGTTGGTGGTAGATGTAACAGACGCGGAGGAGTGTACAGCTCTTGCGTTCCTCTGCACCCATCTGCGGTTATTTTTCTTGTTATGAAGCATAGAATCGCAATCAGGAGACCAGTCAACATACATGAGTAGTTGTCTCGCCGAGAGCGGATGAATGCCAAAAGCAAGCTACACCGCCACCGCCCACACACCACATCCCCCACAAACGCCCACCAACGATAGCGCAACCAATCTCGCAATCTCATTCGTTGCCCCGATCACATCCCCGCTGATCCCACCAAAGTTGCGGTTCGCAGTCCCGAGAACAACAAACGCCACTACAATTGCGCTTCCGAGCAGAAGCAGACCCGACCCGGCAAGCATAACCCAGCAGACTGCGCCTGAGAATATAAGTCCAACCCCGAACTCACGAAGCCCGGTCTCATCAATCATGATCGATCCCAGCCCTGGATGGCTGCTTCTTCCGAATGCGGAGATTGTAAGCATTGCCTGTTTTGCGCAGACCTCGGATGCGACCATCACCATCAGAAAGCCCCACCCCCAGTTCGGTCCTACCGCAAGCCCCATCGCTCCGCCACCCACACCACCTACAACACCACCCAGCACCTCGCCAATCACTGCAAACAGCCCGAGAACCACGATTACGCAGAATATGACCCCACCAATGCCAAGTGAGACATCACGCATCGCACCCACCTTCTTTTCCCGCGTTCCGTGCGCAACGACCCCGTCTCCAAAATCGGCGAGTCCGTCGAGGTGGTTGATGCCGGTAAGGTAATACAGTGCCACGATGACTCCAACGGCTGCGATCCCTGACGGCAGAAACAACCCGAGGAGGTGACCGATCGCCCCGATCAGAACTCCGATCAGAACTCCGATCACTGGAAAGAGGTATACCCGCTTGCCAAGGGCGGCAAGCCCTTCCATGCTGATCCCGACAGGAATTGTCGTCAAAAATCCCAGACCGGACCTAAGCGCAAAGAGGAACTCACGCATTCACAAAACCCCCATCTCGGAAAGACGGTCAGGCAGATACGTGTCGGTCACGAAGTCCAGACCCTTGCCTGCAAACGCCTGCTGCTCAGACTTCTTCCCGAGTTTGAGCTGGAGATTGATCTGTTCCTTCCAGTAATCGGTATCGAACCTTGGATCAGTTAGTTCGCTCTTGAGAGCAGCGATGTCCTGGTCGGTCAGTTTGTCTGTTGAGAGCGAGTACTCCACGATATCCGACGGCTGCACGCCAAGAAACATCGCTCTTGGCGCTGCAAGATACTCGGATAGGTGTGCGCTCTTAATCGACCCATAAGCGACGCTCGCATAGATCCTGTAGCTCCATGGGTCGCCGTCCGTGAAGACGACAACAGGAAGCGATAACTCCTCGCTCAGCCGTTTGACCATGCGACGGGTGCTTCTTGCGGGCTGACCCTTCAGGTGCACCAGAATCGCGTTATACTTCTCATCGAACCCGTTCTCGATTAATCTGGCGTACATACCGCCAGTCTCAATCGCAACAACGAGCTTTGCGTCGTGATCCTTGAATTTGACATTGTCCACACTGAACGGGATCTGGTAGCCGCTCTCGCCGACGTCCTCCTGACAATGGATGGGGCGATCGCCTCGTTTTGTCTTTTCGGTTATGCTGATCGGTCCGAACATCGTTGCCCCGTCCTCCTCAGGTCTGATGTGGAAGTCCTCGCGCTGCAGAGTGGTTATGATCTCAAGATCCTCGATCAGCCTGTCGCTCTCCGATTGCTGCTTGAATTTTGCGATATCCCAGTTCTCTGATATGTAATAGAGTTCTCGGAGTGTAGATCCACGATTTTGCCTTAGATGCTCGGTTATCAGCAGTTCTATCGAATATGCCATCTTCAGCAGGTGATACGCACCTTTGACCGTCTTTGCACTCCTCATGCTGGTCTGATCGCCGTACACCCAGACCTCGCTCTTCTCGTTGTACTCGATATTCTTCTTCGTTCTCGTGGATATCTCAACGCTCGGGATCGTTCCGTTCTCGAACTGGTCGTAGAGGTCTTCTATCATCTCAAGCAGCGTCTTCTCTGCGATGTGATTCTCTATCATGTTATCACTCCAAGATCCTCCGGATAATTCACATTCAAAAACGTGCTCAGATCAGGATCGAACCTGCGCAGCGACTCTGTTGGTACAAAAACCACCCGACTAAGAAGGGATATTGCTGAACGGACGGTACGCTCCCCATTTTCAGTAGCATTCTGGCACGCACATATCATCGGTCTGCCATATACGGCATGGAGCGTTTCAAGCATCCCATTAGGGTGCATTGGGATTGCGGCATCGCCACCACGTTCCTCTGCGCACCCAAAGAGTGCATCGATGATTTCAGGATTGACACGAGGCAGATCACATGCAAGACAGACCGAATACTCTGATTTTGATGCGAGCAGTCCTGCAAGAATTCCAGCAATCGGTCCGTATCCGATAACCGAATCGTAAACGACCATCAAATCGTCAGGGATCGCTTCTGTGATGCACAGCCCCTGTGCCGGATCACGGGCAGCGATAATAATCTCGTCCACAACCGGCGACACACGCTGAATCACTCTTGCGATCATGGGCACGCCATCAATTGTGAGCATCGCTTTGTCGCTTCCGAAACGGGCACTTCTACCGCCGCACAGGATGATTGCTGTTCTCATAGTTAATATTTGCCTACCCGCTGATCGATACCCGCCGTCTGACCGTTTTGCTGCCCTTTCCAAACAAAACACCTGTTTCATTTATGGATACCATCTGGGAAGGGGGTGGTTGGGGTGGTGGCGGTTGTTTACATGCCATCCGTGATTTCGCGATACATAAGGCTAACGATCAATATACTACCGGATCACCAGAGAGCCTGAATACACTGCCCGCACTGTTCCCCATTTGGTATCCGAAACCGAAAGGTTTTTGTACGATGTAGACTCCCAATATCGTAAGACAACACTATGATGAGAAACGTTTTTCTGGGGTTTATCAGAATACACATCCTGCATCATGCATACGAGGGCGAGATCTTTGGAGTAGAGATAATGGACGAACTGAGAAGTCATGGTTACGTGATAAGTTCCGGAACTCTCTACCCCATACTTCATTCATTGGAGAGAGATGGCTACCTGACAAGAAGAGACGCAGTCGTCAGCGGAAAGGTGAGGAAATACTACAGGATAACTGAAAAGGGTATTAATGCTCTAGATGATGCGAAAAAGAAGATTCGAGAACTTGTGGAGGAGGTAATGTGAAGCAAGCTAAACATTTCAGAACCCGCTTGATGGAGGGCGTTGGCGCTAATGTCGCCATCCTTGGTCTGGTCAGCCTGTTTACTGATCTGGGCAGTCAGATGGTCTTTCCCCTAATTCCGCTATTTTTGAGCACTACACTTGGCGCCAGTATGGTGGTTGTTGGTTTGATCGAAGGTTCTGCTGAAACGGTTGCCAGTCTGTTAAAAGTCTTCTCTGGTTACTGGTCCGATAAGATTAAACGAAGAAAACCATTCGTCCTTGTCGGTTACGGACTTTCTTCGCTGTCAAAACCGCTCTTTGCATTCGCTGATACATGGCAGGCAGTCTTTGGGATCAGGATTATTGAGCGGGTGGGGAAAGGTATTCGGAGCGCACCCAGGGACGCTATTATAGCCGAGTCCTGCGCCGATGATGTCCGGGGAAAGGCGTACGGTATTCACAGGGCTATGGATGGAATGGGTTCAATTCTCGGAGCTGTTCTGGCTTTTTTCCTCTTGTTTTCACTTGGTTATAGGGATGTTTTCTTGCTGGCTGGCGTACCATCGTTGATCGCTGTTCTGTTGATAATATTTGTGAAAGAAGAGAATAAGAAACCCCCTCAGTCCATCCCGGACACTAAAAAATCCATACGGATCAGTTTCAAAGCTCTCACCCCACAGTTGAAGTGTTTCACCATTGTCGCAACGATATTTGCGCTTGGAAACTTTGGCTATGCTTTCTTGATGCTACGCGCACTTAATATCGGTCTGAGCGACCATACCGCGCTGTTATTGTACATAATATTCTATATAATTTACACTATTTTCACAATTCCTGCAGGCATGATCTCAGATAAGATTGGTAGAAAACCGGTTATCGGAATTGGTTATACACTATTCGGGCTAACATCCCTCGGTCTCGTTTTTGTCTCAAATCTCTTTCAGATCGTCTGTGTTTTCGTGTTATACGGCGTGTTCTATGCTATGATCGATGGTGTTCAGAGGGCATTTGTCGTTGATTTAGCGCCAACGGATCTGAAAGCTACGGCGCTCGGGACATTTCACACGGCAACAGGTTTGGCTGCTCTGCCTGCCGGCGTAATCGCAGGTTTGCTCTGGGATACGATCAGTCCGGGAACGGCATTCATCTATGGATTCGTGTTGTCCCTCGTTGCAGCAGCGGCGTTGCTTAAACTTAAGATTTAGGGCAAGGTACTCATACACCTGAAGCAGACACATTGGGTTTTTGATCCAAAACCTACTTTTATTAGGTTCTCAATCCAAACCCTAATATTATTAGGGTATAGTATTTATATGCCTAACTACCACCTCTGAAACGCTCGGGACATATACTCGATGCAATATCAGGAGGAATATAAGCATAACAAAACAATATATTAATGTAAATGTTATTTTGCTTGCAGTAATGATCACCTGCGTAGGAATCGCGGGTGCAGGCATATCTTCAGCAAACTGGCATGCCGATGCCGGGGAGTCGATAACTGGCATTGATTCAGACAACAACCAGACCAAGATCGGCGTCCTTATAATCGCACACGGCAGTTCGAGCGAGTCATGGTGCGCTCCGGTCCGTGCGACCGTCGCAAACGTGAGCCTGCCGTACCCTGTGGAACTCGGGTTCCTGGAGAAGGTTCCGGGGGAATCAATCGAGGATGCAGTCGATAAACTCAACAGCCATGGCGTGAGCGAGATTATCGCAGTACCGCTCTTTGTCTCATCGAGCAGTAACCATATAAGCGAGATTGAGTACATTCTCGGACTGGGAGACATGATCCCTGGTGAGGACGACCTTGTTCAGGTGAACACCACGGCAAACATCACGCTCACCGGAGCAATGGACGACCACTGGATAATCAGCAGTATTCTTGCTGATAACGCCGCAGACTTTGGTGAAGATCCGAGTAACAAGACTGCTGTACTCGTTGCTCACGGCGTAAGTGACGACGAGACAATATTTGCAGGATGGAATGAAAGCAGTGCGTCGCTTGCTGAACAGACGCTTCTCCGGTTGAGGCACATCCACAACCTCGATATCAAGAGCGTGTGTTATTCATTCATAAACTTAAACGAGACGCTCCACCCGGATCGTGCAGTGCGGGCGGTTGTCGAAGAGATATCGAGCGATTCAACGCCAGTTGTCCTGTCACGTATCCTGAGTCCGGGATACCACACAAAGAGAAAGATTCCGGCACTGCTTGAGAATCTCACCTATCTTTACGATAACGAGACCGCGCTTGCAACGCACCCGGCTCTTTCGGAGTGGATCGATATCTCGGTTTACGAGGCGGTATCCGATCTATCATTCTCAGCCTACCATGGCGAGAACGGAGAGATCGTTGAACTGACAATCGAGGAGGCAGTAGCAGGTCACGAGGGTGGTAAACTCTGCCCATGCGTGGCGGTTGCGTGGAGAGCATCCCAGTTTGCGCTCTCAGAGGTCTGGAGCGATGTTGACCAGAGCGATCTTAAAATCACAAGCGCTCATCCGTCTGACGGACACGAGGAAACGTTCCTCTACATCCTGAACAACTCGACCGCAGACTACACGATTGAGATGCCAGAGGGAACAGACCCAAAGAATCTCACAACAGCGAACTATATCTACACCTTCACGAGCAAATCGACAGGAGACTCTGTTACGGTTCGTGTGAAGGATGATGCATTCCCGGATAAGCTATTTGATCTCAGAATGAAGTGCAAAGCAGGAACTGCAACACCGGACGAGAAGAAAGCATTCAAACTGATCAAAAATGAACTCAAGGATGGGTTCCTGTATCTGCCGATGGATGAGCTATTCGATGCAGAGGTAGTATCCGATCTATCATTCTCAGTCTACGATGGCAAGAACGGAGAGATCATTGAACTGACAATCGAGGGTGCTGCGGCAATGCATGATGGTGGCAAGCTCTGCCCATCTGTTGCGGCATCGTGGAGAGCGTCTCAGTTCGCACTGTCGGATATCTGGGGCTGTGTCCCCCGAAGCGATCTTGGGATCACAAGCGCTCATCCGTCTGACGGACACGAGGCAACGTTCCTATACATCCTGAACAACTCGACCGAAGATTATGTGGTTAAGATGCCGGAGGGCACAGACACAACGAACCTCTCAACAGAGAACTATGTCTACACCTTTGTCCGGAAATCAACAGGAGACTCTGTTACAGTCCGTGTGAAGGATGGTATTATCCCTGATGAGTTCCTGGAACTCAGAAAGAAGCTCAGGGCAAAGACTGCGACACCGGATGAGATTAAGGTGTTCAAACTGATCAAGGACGAGCTTAAGGCGCGGCTCATGTACCTGCCTGCAAGCGAGCTATTCGATTCAGAGGTTACGTACAGCAAGTTTGATACGGGAATCCTTGTCGTTGCACACGGCAGCCCCCGTGAGATGTGGTGCGCCCCGGTTCGGGCAGCAGTTCACAACGTTGACCTGCCGTACCCTGTGGAACTCGGGTTCCTTGAGTTTGTACCCGGCGAGACGATCAACGCCGCTGTTGACAGGCTCGATAAACACGGTGCCCGAGAGATAATTGCAATTCCACTCTTTGTCTCGTCGCATAGCGATCACATCGCAGAGGTCGAGTACGTGCTCGGACTGCGGGACTCGCTACCGGGCGCACATCACGCGTCCGAAATGAGCGTTATGAGCAACAATGCGGGGCGTGCAGGCATGACCACGTTTGCCAGCGAAAAAGAGGCCATGCGATCGGTCGTTAAGAAGGGTGATAAGTACTTCATATCAAGAGTGACTGTCGCTGGACATCCTGGCGGAGCTGAGGAAGAGGAACTCGTGCCAGTCGAGACTGATGCCGCAATCACGCTCACCGGAGCGATCGATGACCACTGGCTCGTCGGCGAGATTCTTGCTGACCGGGCGCGGGCGCTCTCCACAAACCCGGCTAACGAGACCGCGGTTCTCGTTGCGCACGGTGCAGATAACGAGACTGACATTGCAGAGTGGATCGATGACTCTAAATCGCTTGCAGAACAGGTCGATCTCAGGCTGAGATTCATAAGCGACAAAGAACCTGCGCTTGATCTTGCGGGTGTGCGTTACTCGTTCTTATTCCACAACGAGACACTCCATCCGAATATTAAGACGAGAGAGGTCGTTGAAGACGTGTCCACAACCTCAGATGCTCTGGTTGTCCCGTTCATGGTCAGTTCAGGCTTTTTCACAGGGACGTTAATCCCGCAGATGGAACTTGCCAACTTGACGTATGCCTACGATGGCGATGCGCTCCTGCCGCACCCGAAGATTGCGGACTTAATCGAGATTAAGGCAAGCGAGGAGTTTACTGACCTTGCGTTCCCGGTCTACGACAGCGAGAGTGGCGAGACCGTGAACCTGACGATTGAGGGAGCAGCAGCAGGTCATGATGATGGTGAACTATGCCTCTGTGTGGCGGTTTCATTCCGGGTGTCGCAGTTTGCACTATCTGAGGTCTGGAGCGATGTTGACCAGAGCGATCTTAAAATCACAAGCGCTTATCCGTCTGACGGACACGAGGAAACGTTCCTCTATATCCTGAACAACTCGACCGCAGACTACACGGTTGATATGCCAGAGGGAACAGACCCAAAGAATCTCACGAAGGCGAACTACGTCTACACCTTCACGAGAAAATCAACAGAAGAATCCGTCACGGTTCGTGTGAAGGACGGTATATTCCTTGATGAGTTATTCGAACTCAGGAAGAAGTGCAAAGCAGGAACTGCGACACCGGATGAGAAGAAGGCATTCAAACTGATCAAGCGAGAACTCAAGGACCGATTCATGTATCTGCCAATAGACGGGCTCTTTGAGATAAAGTCGCCATCGCTCAAGGGCGATGTGAATGGTGATGGCATGGTCACAACGGCTGATGCCGCGATTGTGCTTGAGATGGCTACCTCCGGCGAATGGAAGGAAGTTGCAGATGTGAACGGAGATGGTAGAGTCACCTCATTTGATGCGCTGATGATCGTGCAGGCTGCGGCTGGCAAGATCGAAGTGTGACCGGGATATGGGAGATGCGAGGCGGGCGATTCTTGCTCATCTCCCACATCTCCTGACTTTTTTATGCGCCATTTTCATCTAAGTAAAAGTATATCGCCAGCCCCACCCGGAGGGCATTTCTCACGCAATTTTCTGTGAAAAAAATCACCCCCATCCACAAAAAAGTATACCACCAACCCCACCCGGAGGGCAGTTTTTACTCGATTTTTTGTGAAAAAATCGGGCGTGTTGCAGGAATTACCAGCAACCAAAAGATACTAATCGATTAACGACAACCATAACCACATAAGATGTATGCAAATCGAATTACTTCACTACCACCATATCTCTTCGCAGCGATTGACAAGGCAAAGGAAGGCGCGATACAAAACGGTGTCGATGTCATCGATCTTGGTGTCGGTGATCCTGACCTGCCAACGCCACCACACATTATTGATGCACTCTGCACAGCCGCACAAAACCCTGATCGGCATAGATACCCATCATATACCGGCATGTTATCATTCAGGGAAGCAGCAGCCGAATGGTACAAAAAAACATTTAACATCTCGCTTGATCCCGGGAAAGAGGTGCTTGCACTCATTGGGTCGAAGGAAGGTCTCGCACACATCCCGCTTGCGTTTTTAAATCCCGGAGATGTCGCACTCGTGCCCGATCCGGCATATCCGGTGTACCAGATCGGCACACGCTTCGCGGGGGGCGAGCCGTACATCATGCCACTCTCTGCTGAAAACGATTTCCTGCCGGATCTAACTGCGATACCGGATGATGTCGCCGACCGTGCAAGGCTAATCTTTTTGAATTACCCGAACAACCCGACCGCGGCGGTCGCAAGCCCTGACTTTTTTGAGGGGGTCGTCGATTTTGCATCCGAGCATGACATCATCGTGGTGCATGACAACCCGTATTCCGAGATGGTGTTTGACGGGTACCGGGCGCCGAGCCTCTTATCGACACCAGGAGCGATGGAAGTCGGGATCGAGATGCACTCGCTGTCAAAGACCTACAACATGACTGGCTGGCGCATCGGTTTTGCGGTCGGGAACGCCGATATCATCTCAGGGCTTGGCAGTGTCAAGACAAACATTGATTCGGGGGCGTTTGAGGCTGTACAGGAGGCTGCCATCACCGCACTCACCGGTCCGCAGGACTGCGTCGGGGATATGTGTAAGATATATACTGAACGAAGAGATCTACTGATTGCTGGCTTACATTCACTCGGTATCGATGCTGCGGTACCAAAAGCCACGTTCTACGTCTGGGCGCCCGTGCCGGAGGGTTACACATCGGTGTCATACTCCAGTGAACTGCTCAACAAGATCGGGGTCGTGGCAACGCCGGGCGTTGGATTCGGAGACTGCGGAGAAGGATATGTGCGGTTCTCAATGACCAGCCCCACCGACCGGATACAAGA
>JAYEGZ010000096.1:0-3342 GCA_034659315.1 Methanobacteriota archaeon | reverse complement strand
CGATGGCTATGAGTTCTGTGACTGTGGTGAGTCTATCTCTGATGCTTAGGGGGTATCTGCCGCCAGCAAAGAAAAGAACCTGAGGGAGGTGAAAAATGATGGCGATTGATCCGGTATGTAAGATGGAAGTCGATGAGATGGCTGCGAGTTCAAGACTGTGTATGAGGGCGAGACATATTACAACTGTTGCACCAGGGTGCAAGAAGGCGTTTGAGGAGAATCCAGAGGAATATATTGGAGCGTGAGGTTGTGGTGGTGGGGTGAATCACTTTCACTCTGCTCTTGGGGAATGGTTAAGCATATAGACGCCGCAATATTGAGTACCAACAGACAATGGTATCGCTTAAAATAGCCAATAGCGAGATTTCATATCCGGAACTGATCGAATGGATATACAGGAGGCTTGAACATGGAAACCTTTGATAGATTTGTATTGTCTGAAGATGGGACTATAAGAACGGTAACAGTACCCAGAGAACTGGCATTGAAGGAGATCGATGAAATTCTCGAAGAAGACAAGGAATTTCTTGAAATCATGGAGAAGATGTAAGCTTACGAATGTCGCTCACACTAACAGGAATGATGGATAAGCGGATATATGGTTACCTGATGTGGATTTAGGTGCGGCATGGAATACTGTAGAAGACGACATTCCTCTGGTGAAAGATGAAAGTGATATACGACCCGGAGACAGACAGCCTCACCATAATACTCAGAGATGTTCCGGTGAAGGAAAGTGATGAGATTAGAGACGGCTTGATCGTGGACTATGGGGATGATGACTGTATAGTGACAATCGAGATGCTTGATGCATCTGAAAATGACGGATCCGTCTGCACTGTTGTATGAGATCAAGGGACGTGCGACACCGATCGCTGCATGAACTCAGTTGTGATGCAGACCATGCCACCAGCACCGCCCCCTTTTGGTAGTCGCATCAGGCGAAAAGCGTGCAATCGTCGAGTGGTATCTTCGGCGATCCATTATCACATCTGTTGCGCCCGGTTGTAAGATAGGCGTTTGAGGAGAACCCGGAAGAGTGCATTGGTTAGATCCGAAACCACAACTACCGATGGCGGGATAGCACCTGTCTCAGATCCTCAAGTTCTGTTATCGGATCTCTGCAGGTGTAGTTTTCGCAGATATAAACGGTTGGCTTTCCCTGAATAGCTACCTTATCCTTGGTCAGCGGTACCAGACCAGAACCCACTTCGTCGTCAGCACGAGATCCTGTGAAGGCTATGACCTTATCCGGCAGAAAATGCCGGTTGATCTCATCCACAAATTCCGAAGTGTCTTCCACGTCGTTACATGCTATCACAATCTGCATGGCGCTGTTTAGATAGAGATCGACCGCAGAAAGCATCTGTGTGTGCGACAGCGGACTCTCTTCAAGTTGCGCTCCAAACGCATGAAAAATATCCCGGGCACGCCTCCGCATATCCTCATCATCTGCCAGTGCCCCTATTCGAAGCAGATTCTCTGTGGCAATCGAGTTTCCGGAGGGGACCGGACCGTCGTAAGCCTCCTTTATGGACGTGAGAATCTCTATTTCACCGTGACGATTGAAAAAGAATCCTCCATCCGCGTCATCCCAGAAGAGCTCAATCATGGCATCGTTCAATCGGAACGCTTCACGCAGCCATTCAGGATTGAAACTCGCCTCGTATAAGTCGAGCAATGCGGCGCTGAAAAACGCGTAGTCTTCCAGAGTTCCGGGAATCGTTGCTTCGCTGTCACGGTAGCGTCTGCATAGCCGCCCTTTCTTCACAAGATTGTCGAGGATGAACCTGGCGGATGAGGTCGCCGCTTCAAGAAACCGTTTTTCATGTAGCACCCGGTATCCAGTTGCGAACGCTCGTATCATCAGACCGTTTAAGCCGGTCAGGATCTTGTCATCGGTTGCCGGTCGTATCCTCCGGTTACGCGCCAGAAGAAGCTCCAAAGTAGCATCGCGGATTGTATCTTCTCTTTCTGCCGCAGCAGATGGTTCAGGTTCAGCCTTATGGAGTACACTTTTGCCGCCCTCAAAGTTTCCCTGCGGCGTTACCCCAAAGTAGCGGCAGATCGCTTCACCCCTCTCCGCCCCGAGAACCGATCGTACCTCATCAGGCGACCATACGTAAAACGCACCTTCGACGCCCTCGCTATCAGCGTCTATAGCGGAGTAAAAGCCACCATCGGGGTATGCCATCTCCCGGAGCACCCAATCAAGTGTCTCTTTTCCGATTCTCGCAAAAATTGGGTCTCCTGTAACCTGATACGCCTCAAGATAAACCCTTGAGAGAAGCGCGTTATCGTAGAGCATCTTCTCAAAGTGTGGTACCAGCCAGTGCCGGTCAGTGGAATAGCGGTGAAAACCCCCGCCCAACTGGTCAAAGATTCCTCCCCGTGCCATCGCATGAAGGGTCTGTGTAACCATCGTAAGTGCGGATTTCTCTCCGGTCCGGTGATGATACCGGAGCAGGAAAGAGAGATAGCAGGGCAAAGGAAACTTCGGTCGTTTTACAGACCACGCAGCCACATCGGCACCAAATCCACCGTAGGCAGGGTCGAACTGGAGTACGAGTTGCGCATAGAGGTCATCAAGAAGATCGACCGAGACCTCTCCGGAATGGGGCTTGTGCAGGTAAGACTTCTGCAGGAGCTCTGTGACATCTTCGGAACTTCTCTGAAGCTGATCCCGATTTTCATGCCAAAAAGTTACAATGGTCTGCAGGACATCGTTGAAGGCTGGTAAGTCACGTACTGGTCTGGGCGGAAAGTATGTTCCACCATAAAACGGTTTTCCGTCCGGCGTGAGGAAGACCGATAGGGGCCAGCCGCCTGTGCCAGCCAAAATCTGCACAGCCTTCATGTAGATCTCATCCAGATCCGGGCGCTCCTCACGATCCACTTTGATGCAGATGAAGTTTTCGTTGAGGATTCCTGCTGTCTGCTCGCTTTCGAAGGACTCTCGTGCCATCACATGACACCAGTGGCAGGTTGAGAACCCGATGCTTAAGAAGATGGGCTTATTATTTTTCATAGCGAGTTGTAGAGCAACTTTACTCCATGGATGCCAGTTAACCGGGTTATAGGCATGTTGGAGCAGGTACGGGCTTTTCTCTCTTATGAGGGAATTTGGAGTTTTTGTTTCTGTTTTATCGCTACCTTCCATATCAACCACCTGCCTCCACAGGAAGATTGTTCATCAATCCTTTTAAACCTGATCCCTTTCTGCCGCATCAAATGGAGATGGTTCAGCCTTATGGAGTACACTTTTCCTGCTGGTTGTCCATCATCTTAATTTTTAGCTCCCAGCCATTTCACGTCACAATCTCAGCAACCCGATCCGCCGCA
>JAYEGZ010000095.1:0-12940 GCA_034659315.1 Methanobacteriota archaeon | reverse complement strand
CACTTGATGACATCGCAGCAGGCGCAGCCGAACGGGTCAGTTATGATCTTAGAATCGTTGATGCAGAGCCAGGTACGCACGAACTGAACCCGACCTTGCTGAACTACAAGAGCGAGTCAGGCACGTCATATTCATCCGAGTCGTCAAGCAACGTGCTCGTGATCGTGGCAGAGGAGGTTTTGGTGCCAGAACTTGGGATCAAGATCACAATTGAGTCTGACAACGACATTATAACCTGCGGCGACAGGTTTCCTGTAACCGTCAGGATCGATAACACCGGAAACGCAACCACTGGCAGGGTCACCATCAAGAGCCGTCTGCCTGATGATGTGCGTGTCGCTGATGGCGAGATAGACCCGGTGTACGAATCGATCAAACCTGGCGACTTTGAGGAGTATGAGGTTACGATGATCGCTTACGATCCTGGAAAACATGTAATAGATATGGATGTGCTGTGGGCTGATGAGGAGGCGAGCGCGAGTGGCGAGTTCTGGGCAGAGCGGTCAGGTTTTGATAAATATTACATATATATTCTTGCAGCAATTCCGATAGTCTTAATACTGTTATGGCTCATAAAAAGACGCAGAGAATATTCATTTTAGGTAAGAGACTAATAATATGCTGAACATACTCATTCTCGGACTCGGACAATGCGGGAACCGGGTGCTTGATGCGGTTAATCACGAAGCATTCGGAAGCGGCGGCACGTTTGCAAAATATTACTCGCGTCAGAAGTTTCCCGCCTCAGTCAAGACGATCGCAATCAATACCGCGATCAACGACCTGAAGGGTCTGACCGACACACTCGCGAAGGACCGTTTTCACGTCCCACACCTGCACGGTGTCGGCGCGAACCGCACACTTGGGAAAAAAGTTTTTGATGACAATAAAGAGCAGATTATGAGTGAAATCGACAAAAGAGGGTCGTTTGAGCTTATATTTATCATCACATCCGCCGCGGGTGGGAGTGGGTCATCATTTGCGCCGCTTCTTGTAAGAGAACTGAAGAAAGCATATAATGCCCAGATTATCTGCATTGCGGTACTCCCGTTTCGGGAGGAGGGTTCCATCTTCCTACAGAATACGGCTTTCTGCGTGCGGGAGTTAGTCGCGGAGAAACCCAATGGAATACTTCTTGTAGACAACCAGTACCTGAAGAAATACGCCGGCGACATCAAATCCGCTTATGATAAGATCAACATCTCGGTCGCAAGGCGGGTGCTATTCCTGATCGAGGCACTCAACAGTGAGATGCTGATGGTCACAGACCTCGGAGACCTGAAGACGGTGATGAACGGCGGAATCGGTATCGGGACGATGGGCTACTACGAGGCAGGCAAGGATGGTACAATCAAGTCTGCGATTCTCGGGAGTTTTAAGCCAAGTGGGCTTCTTTTCCCCACAAATGTGTATAACGAAGGCGCCCGTGCGATGCTGATCATCAAGGGCGATAAGAAGTATCTTGATCTTGATTTAATCACCAAGACTGTTGAAGAGCTTTCTGTGGATGTTGGGCAGGTGTTCAAAGGAGTTCTTATTAAAAAAGGAAAACCAAAGGTTTTATCGCTGTTTACTCTGAATTCGGTGCCAGAACTTGAGAAATTGTATGCTGATGCCGCGGATGCGATTCGTTTTGAGATGGGTAAGCGAGAACAGTCAAAAAAGCAGCTTGATGATGCGTTTGCCCACATAGATGATCTTGAGCCGATATACTAAAATATCCCGATCTATTCCAGGGCGTTTTCCAAAAAACGAGGTGTGATGTGATCATAAGGCAATACGAGGAAGATATCACGCTTGCATATATTACTGACACGCTGACAAAAATGGGTTTCAAAGTCTCCCGCGTCGAAGATGGTCACGATCTGTACTACAGTGATGCAAGTCGCATGTATACCGAAAACAATATGAGGGTTCGTGCAAGAAGAAAGTTGCTTGACAAAATGGTGATCGAAGTGAACGGCGAAATGAATATTGTTTTTGTGTACGGCGATGCGACTGATGCGAAGGCTTTTCTGGACAATCTGGCAAGGATGTAGGTAGTTAAATATGGCAACGCCAATAGGAAAGCGAACAAAACTCATAAACGACCCTTCTGATTTGGTATTGTTGCTGCGAACCTTCGGCTCAAATACCCACAAGGAAGTCTTTGATGAATTGTCTTATGGCTGGGTGACTGAACAGGAACTCTCAGAGCGCATTGGCGCGGATGTCAAGCAGAGTCTTGAGATCCTGCGAAAGAGCGGTTTGATCGAAAGCCAGTGGCGGATGCCGGAACCCGGGAAAACACCAGACAAGGAATACACAACGACGTATTCGAAGTTACATGCGAATTTTCAGTGTTCGGTCAAGGATATAAGCGACCTGATCATGATAACATTCAAGAGCGATGCGGAAATCTCCGAAATGGTCGATGCGATCGAGGAAGAAGTTACAAAGGGCAATCGCTCGATGGTGGGATTATCCAGAGCCCTTGATATGAGTTCAGCACTCATTAGAGGTGTTGCAAGACGGTCCTGCCGACTGGCGGTCAAAGGACAGCGTCTCGAACTGATAACGTAAGTTTACACGCTCCCACTGGCAGGTCTCTTAGACCCTGCCAGCGGAACATTTTCGCAAAGTCTGATCACTCAACTACGGATACGGTTCCACGCATCGCACCCCCGTAGCCCGAACAATAATAGGAGTAGTTGCCCGGCGTGTCGAATGTGTACTTGAACTTCTTGCCGTAGCTGATCGACTGGTTCTCCCATAGCCCGTCCGCACTCACCAGTGTGTACGTAGTCATAGGGGATTTCTGGTTGTTGATCCAGTTCAGAGCCTCGCCCGCACGAATCGTCGGAGTCTTTGGCGCCATCGCATATTTATCGAGGTATATGGGTTTTGGCGGGTTCAGTTTGACGGTTTCGGTCGGGGTTGGTTCCGGTGTCGGAGTTTTCGTGGGTGTCAGCTCCGGTGTCGCGGTCGCTGTCGGCTCAGGTGTCGCGGTTGGGGTTGGTGTTGGTGCAACTCCGTTTTCATCATCTCCGATGCATCCGGCAAACAGCGCTGCAACCACCAGCAGCAATACAAGCAATATGGAATTTGATTTCATGTTGAGCATCTATGCGGGGTATCTGATTGTAAAGTTGTTGGTTCGATCCCAATCTTTAAGATTGATGGAAATGTTTACTACGATGTCAAGACGTGGGTGTAAGTTTAGCATGAATGGAACAGAATGTGATGTGAATTCTATGGGGTTCTCCTGCCCTGCACTGGTCGCTGCGGTGGCAGAGGTGTCGCACGTACGATTTCGGGATGCGCGTGTGCTCTTTGATCCAATTATCAAGAACGCAGCCCGGATATGGTTGCAAGAGTCAAACATCGACACCTCAAATAAATTTGACCGGCTGGAAGACGTGATCTCCTGTTTTGTTGAGTCAATGCCAGACCCGCCCGACATCACTATGACCAAGACCCCGGGCGGTGCGGTTAAACTCGTGATCGGCAACACATGCCCGTTCTGGTGCGCGTGTCAGATAATGGATGAAAAGATTGGGGTGATCGAGGGATGTGCCGAAGCAATCACGTTACTTCAGGTAATTGACCAGATGTGGCAGTCAAGTGAATCACTTACCTACGAATTCCAGCCATCGCAAAGGCGCGGCAGACCGTGCATAATTTACATCGGGACGGTTGAGCAAATCCTGCTTAACCGGGACCGTCAAAGCCTGTATACTCGCTGATGCGCTCACTTTCTCCAAACAACAACTGAGTAATCGATGGTTTGTTCATATAAGTGATAGTAGGATCCCCCGTGATGTTTCCGAGATTGGCAGCTACGTCGATGGCATCGTACATATTACCAGTCTCGTCCACCAGACCAAGATCTACTGCGTTTGCGCCTGTGTATATGCGCCCGTCAGAGATGCTTAACACATCATCCCGGGTCATGTTTCTTCCGCTTACAACCGCGTCCACAAACCTTGAAAACGCATCCATCACCACCTCGTCGGCATACACCTTCTCATCATCAGTCAGGTTTCTCCAGTCCGCGCCCATGTCCTTAAACTCCCCCGATTTCGCAACCCAGTGCTCAATCCCCTCTTCGTCATAATATCCTGATTTGTTCTCAAAGACCCAGACCACTCCGATGCTGCCTGTGATGGTGTCCGGATTTGCAATTATCCAGTCAGCCGGGGCAGAGATGTAGTACGCAGCACTTGCAGCGACATCAGCCATTGAGATCACCACCGGCTTTCCGTCCAGTTTCACCTTCGCAATCTCGGTTGCGATCTCCTGCGCAGCGGCGGGGGTGCCACCCGGGCTGTTTACCCGGAGGACGATCGCTTTTATATTATCATCCTTTGCCGCAATCCGCAGGTTCTTGCAGATATTCTCTGATGTTGCAAACCCAAATCCATCCGGAATCCCCCCGGTGATCATTACTCCCTGCACATAGATCACTGCAACCTGATCTTTAGCGGGATAAAACCCCTGGGTGTCAAAATCTCCAAGGATCATCGCAAGGCTCACTCCGATGACTGTTATCAGCAACAACACGATCGCAATATATACAAAAAATCCTTTCAGCGGGTTTTTCTTTGGTGGTTGAGTTGGGACCGGGGTCGGCGCCGGAGGTGGCGATATTGGCGGCTGAGGTGGGGGTGATGACGGTGGAGGTACTGAGGTTGGTACCGGCGAAGGTAATATCTCAGCAACAGAACTCCCGTCATCGATCCGGGTCTTCCGATCTGCCTTGTCGAGAATCTCATCTATATGTTTGAGTTCTCGATCCGGGTCTGATCTGACGCCTGCGTCGGTGTCGCTGCTCTGATCGCCGGTATGCTCTGGCTCTGATAGAGTCATCAATGATCTCTGGGTGATGCGACCTTAAAAGCGTTCTTTTAATCCGCACATCACCAGCGTTTATGCCGACAGCCGCCTTGCAATATCATCTCCGACATCGCTTGTGCTGGCTGACCCTCCGAGATCGTACGTCTTGACATTCCCGTCGGCGAGATTCGCCTCGATTGCGCCAATGATCGACTGTGCAGCATCGCGCTCGCCAAGCTCCTCGATCAGCATCGCACCAGCCCAGATCGTTGCGATCGGATTGACCTTGTTCAAGCCTTTGTGCTTTGGCGCGCTCCCGTGGATCGGCTCAAACATCGAGACGCCGTCAGGGTTGATGTTTCCGCCCGGTGCAAGCCCGAGTCCGCCCTGGATCATAGCGCCAAGATCGGTTATGATGTCGCCAAACATGTTTGGAGTGACCACCACATCGAACCACTCAGGGTTCTTCACAAACCACATGCAGATTGCATCAACGAAATTGAAATCCGTCTCAATGTTAGGATAGCCATCTGCAACCGATGTGAAGACTTCTCTCCAGAATCCATAGATGTCAGTCATCACGTTTGCCTTGTCAACTGACGAAAGATGCTGTTTTCGTGTGGGACCTGATGCTAGTTCGAATGCGTACTTAATCACACGCTCGCTCCCCTGCCTGCTGATCAGCCCGATTTGGTATGCAATCTCGTCAGCGTCGGTCTCGACATCCAGGTCGAACTTTACATGGTAGAGGTTACGCACGATCTCCGCGGTACCATGGCTCTTGCCAGCGCTGCCGCGCCCACCAACGCCGATGTACAGGTCTTCGGTGTTCTCCCGCACCACGACAAAATCGATTTCTTCAGGTCCCTTGTCTTTCAGTGGAGTAGCGACTCCCTTCAGAAGTTTGACGGGTCTTAAGTTGATGTACTGATCAAAATAAAACCGTGCGGTCAGGAGAATCCCCTGTTCAAGCACGCCTGGCGGAATACGCGGGTCCCCGATCGATCCGAGATAGATTGCGTCATATCCGGACAGTTCCTTAAGCGTATCCTCTGACATGAGTTCGCCAGTCTCAAGATAGTGCTCTGCGCCATGCGGATACCGGATCCAATCGATATCGAATCCGTACACCTCGCCTGCGGTGTCAAGAACCTTTTTTCCTTCAGCGACTATCTCAGGACCGATGCCATCGCCCGGGATCACCGGGATTTTATACTGTGTCATAGTTCATCCTCGGCTCAATCATTGGTGTCAGGATGATAAATCTTTTGCGACTGGTGGTTTTTGCATCAGCGCGGCGTCAAATCTCGCACGCCCCCGGAGATTCCCGCAACTACCTGAACATATCAACAGCCTTTCTCACGGATTTCATCTTCCCCATAATCGTGATACGATCCCCGTTTTCGATGACCGCGTCACCGTGCGGGATCAATGTGTCGTCACCTCGGTGGATCAGCACGATTATCGAGTTAATTGGAATCTTAAGTTCTTTTATCGATTTTCCGATCATCTCCGGATTGGTCACCAGTACTTCGACGATATCGCCGTGATCGCCAAGTTCATACATCGAGAACAAACTCGGGTGCCCGATCAGATGGTCCAGGATCGCTGCTGTTGACGCAATCGGACTCATCGACTTGATTCCAAGATCGTGGAATGTTGACAGGTTCTTCGGGTCATTCGCCCGTGCAATGAGTTTGCCCTCTCCAAACCCGAACTTGCTCTTTGCAACCTGGCATATTAGCATATTCGCACTGTCCTGATTTGTGGTCGCCACAAGGTATTTGGCGTTTTTGATGCCAGCCTTCCGGAGTACCGTAATATCCCCGCCGTCCCCGTGCACGGTAGGTATACCAAACTTCTCCAGACGCCTGCAATTCTCAATATCCGGGTCGATCACGACCACGTTCTCACCTCTTCTGGTTAGACGGTGCGCAAGCGTGCTCCCAACACCGCCGCCTCCAACGATCAATATCTCCATTGGTATCACCTTAAGTCTTTTTGCAATTGGTCTGGCAAACACACCCGTTAGTATTACTGTGATGATGATGCATAAAAATACAAGCCCCATGATGGTATCCCCTACATCCACGTCAGTAATCTTGAGTGCAAAATATGTCGCCATCGATGCAGGCACCACACCCCGTGGACCCATTGCAGAGATGAACAATCGGTCGTTGAACCGTAGTGGCGAACGGATGGTAGACACAAAAACCGTGATTGGCCTCACAATGAGGATAAGAGCCGCTATAACAAGTACGCCGCGCACGCCTAAGGATGCGATGCTGTCGAATTGCAGCATTGCAGCAAGGAGTATGAAGATAACCGAGAGCAAAATAATCGATAAATAACTTTTAAACTCCCGCACCTCCTCCTTATATTGCACATCCGCTGCTCCCATATATATCGCAGCAATTGCCACTGCTAATATGCCGGTTTCTCGAGAAAGCATCTCCGCGATCGTATATGTAATAAGAACAAAGGACATGGTGGTTAGATGCACCAGATGCTTTGTGATGACCCGAGTCTGCGATAGTGCAAATGTGCATGTCAACCCCATGATCAGCCCAATGGTCACACCGATTGTTATGCGTAGCAGGAACGTGGTGATTCCATATTCAACGGTCGGGTGCGACATCGTGATCCATTCAAAGATCACTGCGGCAAGGAGTACGCTGACTGCATCATTGAATACGCCCTCCATCTCCAGAATGCTGCGTATCCGGTTATTGACCCGCATATCCTGCATCAAAGGCACAATAACCGTCGGACCGGTTGCCGCTACCAGCGCACCGAACAGGAACGCAAAGCCCCAGTCAAGTCCTGCCAACACATGCGCGACGACTGCGCCGCCGATCATGGTGATCAGCACACCGACACTGACTAATGTAAGCACACTATGAGACACTGTGCGCAGGTGCCTGATATCGATGTTGATGCCACCATCAAAGACGATAATTACCACTGCAAACGTGACAACCAGTCTCAAGCCATCGCCGTATATGTGCGGGTCGATGACCCCGATACATTCCGGTCCGAGAAGGATGCCTGCAGCAAGTAGAAACACAATGCTTGGTATGCGCACGATTTTACTGAGCATCTGTGCAAGAATACTTGCTGTAAGGACCAGTGTGAACAGTGCAAAGATGTATATCGGTTCCATTTGCCTGAGGTCAACCCCATAGAAGGTATGTGGCGATGGCATAAACCAGTTGTGGTATGGGGGTGCAAGAGTGCAATATATAGGTGTTTGCCCATCCGGTTTTGCAGAATATAAGTGTCACATTTTTCGGTCCGCCGACGCATAAGCCAGCAGTCAGCAGCATCGGAAACATAGATATACCATAGCAACAAATTGTAAGGATCATGAAATCCAAACAACCGCGAAAGCAGAGGAAAGCGCAATATCAAGCCCCTCTGCACAAACGGCAGAAATTTATGAGAGCCCATTTGAGTAATCCGCTGCGGGAGAAATATGGGCGGCGAACGTTTGGTGTTCGTACCGGAGACACTGTAAAAATCATGCGCGGTGAATATGCAGGCAAAGAAGGGAAGGTTGAACGGCTTTATCTTAAGGATGGCACGCTCGCAATCGATGCCGCAACATTATTTAAGGCAAACGGTGAAGAGGTTCCGAGACCCGTGTATCCATCGAACGTAATGATAACCAAACTGAATCTCGAGGATGAGATGAGAGAGCAGACACTCGGACAGGAGTGATTTTAGTGAGCAGGCACCAAAAAAGACTTTCAGCACCAAAATCGTGGAACATATCGAGAAAGACACATAAATTCGTTGTCAAATCCACACCGGGACCCCATTCCGAATCACAGAGCATTCCGTTACTGGTGGCTCTGAGAGATATGTTAAAACTCGTAAATTCGAGCAAAGAGATGAAGAGAATACTGCATGATGGCAGTGTCCTAGTCGATGGCAACATCGTGCGCGATTACAGATTTCCGGTGGGACTTTTCGATGTTATAACCATGCCGAAAACTGATACATCGTACAGAGTCCTTCTGGATCGAAAGCAGAGATTTATGCTTCATAAAGTCACCGATTCGGGTATTAAATTGTACCGAATCACTGGCAAAACGAACGTGAAGGGTGGGGCTACCCAGTTAAATCTCCACGACGGTTCGAATATTATTTCAGATGAATTTTCCTATCGCACATCCGATACAGTACTTGTTTCGATTCCTGAGCGAAAGGTTCTCCAGCATTTTGTGTACAAACCCGGCAACCTTGCCTTGATCACTGGTGGGGCACATTCCGGGGAACTTGCAACGATCAAGGAGATCAAAAAGGTACGAAGCTCTATGCCAAACATGGTATCGCTCCAGAGCACGTATGATTTTGAGACAGTAGAGGACTATGTGTTTGTGATTGGCAAAAACACTCCTGAAATGGAACTTCCTGATAAAAAAGGTGATTTGATTGACTGAAACCAAGATGCGTGAGATCGAGATTGATAAGGTAACGGTACATCTCGGAGTGGGCGAGAGCGGGCAGCGCCTGATAAATGCCGAAAACATTCTTTTCGAAATCACCCACCAGAAAAACGTAAGAACGCTCTCCAAGTCCCGCATTCCTACCTTTGGCATCAAGCTGGGTGAGCCGATCGGCTGCAAAGTCACACTTCGCGGAGAGAAGGCTTACACATTCCTTGAAGCCGCGATTGCCGCCATCGATCGCAAAATATATGCATCGCAGTTCGATGCTACTGGCAACGTGTCTTTTGGTATCGAAGAGCACACGGATTTCCCGAATATGGCTTATGATCCTGATATTGGAATCTTTGGAATGGATGTCTGCGTGAGTCTCAAGCGACCCGGTTATCGAGTCAGCAGGCGCCACATCCAGCAGCAAAAAATGTCACATAAACACCGATTGACCGAGAAGGATACGTGTCCGTGGATGCGTGACCGATACAACTTAGAGGTGCTCGAATGAGTGAGCATACTAATACTGGCGGGGCTGTGAATGTGTGCAAGCGGTGTGGCCGGAAACAAGGGTTGGTCAGAAGATACCGTATATATCTCTGTCGCCAGTGTTTCAGAGAGATCGCAAAAGATATGGGATTTGAAAAATACAATTGATATGAGGTGGATTTAATGGTACTACTTGACCCACTCGCTGACGCGCTATCAACCATACGAAATGCAGAGAGGACTGGAAAGGACGAATGCATCATACGCCCCGCCTCAAAACTCATCGGCAACGTGTTGAGCGTGGTTCAGAGCCGTGGATATATTGATGAATACGAACGTATTGAGGATGGAAAAGCAGGCATCTTTAGGGTGCGCCTCAACGGAAAGATTAACGACTGCAAGGTGATCAAGCCAAGATTTTCAGTCAAGCGAACCGATCTTGAGAGATGGGAGAAACGGTTTTTACCGGCTAGAAACTTCGGCGCCCTGATATTAACGACACCTCGTGGTATATTATCACATTATGACGCTCGAAAGAATGCGGTTGGGGGGCAGCTCCTCGCTTATGTGTATTAGGTGGAATAATGGCAAAAGAACTCAAAAAAACGATTGCAATACCAGATAACGTGGATGTTTCGATCGACGGAAGGGTGGTTACTGTTTCAGGTCCGAGTGGATCGATTGCCCGTGAACTATGGTATCCACACCTCACTATTAAACGGATCGAACAAAATATATATGTCGATACCGATGCTACCATTGTGCGAAAGAAGCAGAAAGCGATGGTTGGCACGCTTGCATCACACCTCCGGAACATGATTAGCGGAGTCCTAAGTGGATATAGATACCGGATGAAGATGGTGTATTCACATTTTCCGATCCAACTACGCGTCGATGGCAACAGACTTATAATAGGCAACTTTCTTGGCGAGAAGAAGGATCGAACAGCATGGATTCAGTCCGGAGTCGATGTGGCATTGAATGGTAACGAGGTGGTTGTCACAGGTATCAACAAGGAGTCCGTAGGGCAGACTGCGGCAAATATCGAACAGGCGACCCGGATCAAAGCCCGTGACCCAAGAGTGTTTCAGGATGGGATATACGTGGTCGAGAAAGATATGTTGGAAGTGGTTAAATAAGGTGATTATGATGGATGATGCAATCAAACGGGCGTTAAATATCAGAAAACGACAAAAAAGCAAAAAACCGACGTTTAAGCGGATCGATTCTCACAAAAAAAAGAAACTGGATGATAACTGGCGACGTCCAAGAGGTCTGCAGAGCAAACTGCGGAAGCGAATCGCTTCGAAGGGCGCGGTCGTGCAGGCAGGCTATGGCAGCCCACGCGCGGTTCGAGGACTGCACCCCTCAGGTTATGAAGAGGTGTTGGTGCGAAATCCGGGTGATGTGCAACTGGTCGATCCGTCGTGTCAGGTTGCTCGAATCGCGCGCACTGTTGGCGTGAGAAAACGGCGGATTATCGAAGAGACGGCAACAGGTCTTGGAATCCGGATATTGAATCCACTACCAAAGGAGGCGGCGGTAGAATGACAGATCTTACCACTCAGCGGCGTATCGCTGCAAGCGTCCTTGGTGTCGGTGTACATCGGATATGGCTCGACCCGGACGAAGCAACCAGTATCGCTCATGCAACCACGCGGGGCGATATCAGGGATCTGATCGAATCGGATGCAATCAGGGCAAAGCCTGTGAGAGGCGTCAGCCGCGGTCGCGCCCGCCTCAGAGACGAAAAATTAAGGTATGGGCACAGGTCGGGACATGGATCACGGAAAGGTAGAAAGGGTGCCCGAACGCCTAAAAAACGAGCATGGATTACCAAGATTCGCGCGCTTCGCGCCCACCTCCAGGAACTGCGCAGCAATGAGACGCTTTCGCCGGACGTTTACTGCAAGATGTACAGGAGAGCGAAGGGCGGTGAATATAAGAGTGTAGCACACATTAATGCACACCTTAAGGCGCAAGGATATCTCAAATGAATGTGGAAATCATCGAGCTTGGCGACCGCAAGGCAGAATTCGTACTATCTGACGTGATGCCTGCGTTCGTAAACAGCATCAGGCGGTGTATGCTTGCAGAGGTGCCCACAATTGCAATTGATTATGTAAACATATATGATAACACCTCGGTGCTCTTTGATGAGCAGCTTGCACTCCGCCTAGGGCTGGTTCCGCTCACAACCGACCTGGATTCATATATCCTGCCATCGGAGTGCGACTGCGGTGAAGAAGGATGTCCACATTGCCAGGTTTCACTCACATTGTCGGCAGAGGGTCCAAAGATGGTGTATTCTACTGAACTGGTATCATCCGATCCGTTGGTTGTGGCGGCTGAGGTGGTACCAATCATCAAACTGACCAAAGGACAACGCATATCGCTTGAAGCGATCGCCAAGCCCGGCATTGGGCACGATCATGCAAAGTGGCAGGCAGGCATTGCATGTGGATACAAGAATGTGCCGCAGATTGAGATTACAGATGCGTGTGACGCATGTAGTATGTGTGTTGATACATGCCCCCGCGGCGTACTGGTGGCAGATGGGGACTTGATCAAAGTGACCAATGAACCGTCATGCTCGCTCTGCAAGTTATGCGAGGCTGTATGTGAACTCGAAGGCGCCATTACCGTTGGGACACGTCCGGACTCTTTTATATTTACAGCCGAGTCCGATGGCTCGATGTCAATCGTCGAACTTATTGTGAGGTCTATCGGCGAGGTTAAAAACAAAGCAAAAGTACTGGATGAATATCTAAGTATCGTTGACTGAAAACCCCGGCGCGGGGGTTGCCCAGCCAGGTCAAAGGCGATAGGTTCAGGGCCTATTCTCGTAGGAGTTCGTGGGTTCGAATCCCACCCCCCGCATACAAAACTATTTATGCGATTCTGCCCGTATTAATATACGGGGAGTAGTGTGAAGAATAATACTGAAAGAGATATTGATCAGCACATAACAACGCTACTTAATGATATTCTCGCTCCTACAAACTATTCCGAGCTCAAAGGCGTGCTTAAAACGGTTGATCTACTTACCGACTATGTCCAACTCGAAAACGTACGGACAATACTTGAAGACGACGTGTTATTCCGTGAGAATAGAGACGTTGCGGTGATGGCACTCGATATTCTGAGAAAGATGCGCGATAATGAGCAGGATCGGGAATATAGTACCTGCGAGG
>JAYEGZ010000094.1:10939-13008 GCA_034659315.1 Methanobacteriota archaeon | reverse complement strand
GCGCATCCGGTCCTGTCTCTTTCATGCGCATCTTTGATGTGACAACCGATGTCATCAAACAGGGAGGGCGGAGACGCGGGGCGAATATGGGCATCCTGAACGTAAGCCACCCCGATATCCTAAATTTTATAACTTCCAAGGAAAAGGAAGGAGTTTTAAGTAATTTTAATATCTCTGTTGGTGTAAATGATGATTTCATGGAAGCGGTGAAGAAGCACAGGGATTATGAGTTGATCAACCCGAGAAACGATGAATGCGTGCGAAGTCTTGGTGCGGATGACGTCTTTGACCTGATAGCGACGATGGCATGGAGAACAGGCGATCCCGGTCTGGTATTTCTTGATAGTATCAACGCACACAACCCAACCCCAAAATACCAGATAGATTCCACAAACCCATGTGGAGAGGTCCCTCTACTGGACTGGGAATCATGCAATCTCGGATCGATAAATTTAGCAAAGATCGTCCGGAAGAACGATATCGACTGGGAAAAATTGAGAGACTTAACCGAGATCGGGGTTCGTTTCCTTGACGATGTGATCGACGCAAACAGGTATCCCCTGCCCCGGATTGGAGAGGTGACCAGAGCAAACCGGAAGATCGGTCTTGGTGTCATGGGATTTGCAGAGATGCTGCTCGAACTTGGGATGCCATACAATTCAGAGGACGCACTGAACATTGGCAGGAAATTGATGCGATTTATGACGAGTGTTGCACGGGAGACTTCTGTCGAGCTTGGTGAGGCGCGGGGACCGTTTCCCAACATCGATGAGAGTATATGGAAAGGCACGAATATGAGAAACGCAACCCTGACAACCATTGCTCCAACAGGAAGCATCTCGATTATTGCAGGAACAACATCAGGGATCGAGCCGCTGTTTGCTGTTTCTTTTGTCAGAAATGTTCTTGATCATGCGAGACTGGTGGAGGTCAATCCCGTATTTGAAAGGGTTGCCAGAGAGAGGGGATTTTATAGCAGGGATTTGATGATTGCGATTGCAAAGACAGGTTCTGTGCAGGATATTGACATCCCGAAGGATGTGAAGGATCTGTTTGTTACCGCTCTGGACATTGATCCGGATTGGCATGTCAGGATGCAGGCAGCGTTTCAGGAGTCTGTGGACAATGCGATCTCAAAGACGATCAATCTGAGAAAGGATGCGGGCACTGGGGATGTGCGAAAAGCGTTTCTGCTGGCGTACGAATTGAAATGCAAGGGTATAACCATCTATCGATATGGCAGCAAGAGCGAACAGGTGTTATCATTTGGGGGGTATGTGGGTGCTGAATCCGATTATGCGGGCGGATGTCCTGATCGGAGTTGCCCTTACTGATGATTAGAGAAAGCATGAAGAAAAAAGACGAGAAGACCAAAAACACCTTCAAAGGCTGACAGCATCGAGCAGGTCGGGAGGGTGAAGTTGGGTGCTGATATAGATGGATTGATATATCCGCAAAATCACTGATATAAGTACAATGAAACGCGTGCATGCAATCGAGACGATCGCTGAAGAACTGACCGATGAACTTGTGGTCTGCAATCTTGGATTTCCAAGCAGGGAACTGTATGCGCTCCACGATAAGAATACACATTTCTACATGCTCGGCTCGATGGGGCTTGCATCGTCGATAGGACTTGGCATATCGCTGTCGCAGCCGCGAAAGGTCGTGGTTCTTGATGGTGACGGCTCGCTCCTGATGAACCTCGGATCGCTTGCAACGATTGCACACCATGCGCCTGAGAACTATCTGCTCGTCGTTCTGGACAACCGGTGTTATGGCTCGACCGGATGCCAGCCGACCGCCACATCGAAGATGACCGATCTATCTGCGATCGCGTCAGGCGCTGGTTTGCACGATGTCAAAACAGTATCGACGGCGGAGGGGATACGGTCATGCGTGCATGGCTCTGGCATGTTGGTCATAACTATAGACCCGGGGAATGCCGAGGTGCCGATCATCGATCGTGAGCCTGTAGAGCTCAAAAGCAGGTTTATGCGAGAGATTGGGTAGGTGGTGCGTGTTTAGCCAACCATAAGATTACCCTGATTTCCACGAAAAAGTATGTT
>JAYEGZ010000094.1:7427-10839 GCA_034659315.1 Methanobacteriota archaeon | reverse complement strand
ACAAGAACTCGATTCTTTACCCACATCACGGTTTCAGAGGTTCGAACAAGCTCAAGTTGTGGCGGTGTGAAGTATAGCTAAACACATACGATTTTAGAATAATTTTAGATTTTTCTGTTCTGATAGATACACATCTGACATCTGATTTTTTTACGATTTTGTAATACGAAAGTTTTAAATAGTATTTCAATAGGTCTCATCCTGTGATTTGCATTACGCTAATGATGCAACAACAGAATGGGATAATGAAGGAAGTATGACAATGAAAGCAAGATATATAATCTACTGCGCACTGATAGCTCTTGCAGTGTTCAGTGCATCGGCATCGGCAGGTGGCGATATAGTCATAGTCGGCGATGCAAACAGCGATGGCAGGATTACCACCGCAGATTCAATGCTCGCGCTTCGAATGGCAGTTGGGAGCATGGCGCCCGATATCGCGCGTGCTGATGTGAATTACGATGGTGAGGTCAATTCGCTCGATGCGCGCATGATATTGAAGATGGCGCAGGAGTCGCCGAAGACGCGGGTCTGTGTCGATGCGCCTGAAGTTGTGTCTGGTACATTCGATGTCACGATAGAGATATGCAACGTAGTTGATCTCGATTCGGGGCAGTTTGATCTCTCTTTTGATCCGAACGTTGTGAACGTGACCGGTGTTGATTCAGGAAGCATAAACGGTGCAGAGGTGCCTATAGACATGTGGCGTTTGATGGACGTTGGTAGCGTCCGTGTCCTATTTCATCTCCCGGGTGCTACCGGAGTGAGTGGATCAGGATCACTTGCAACGATCCACTTCGAGGTAACAGGCACAGCCGGAGATGCAAGCGTCCTGAATATATCCGATGGATTGCTTGTTGATACCGGGTCAGATAAGATACCTGCACTCTGGAACGGTTGCGAGCTGAGGATAAACGCGCCTGTCGCCGTCAACGCTCCGGAAACAGTATCCGGAACGTTCGATGCAACGATAGACGTTGCAGATGTGACAAACCTTGATTCAGGGCAGTTTGATCTCTGGTTTGACTCAGGTGTCGTGAACGTGACTGGTGTCGATTCAGGAAGCATAGACGGCACAGCGATTCCAGTAGGTAACTGGACCGTCATGCATGGCACAGATAACTGGGATTGCGACAAGCTTGTGCGGGTAATCTTCGACATACCCGAAGTCACCGGGGTGAGCGGATCAGGATCACTTGCAACGATCCACTTTGAGGTAACGGGCAAAACCGGAGATGCAAGCGTTCTGGATATATCAGATGGATTGCTCGTTAGTACCGAATCGGATGAGATACCCATGCTCTGGAACGATTGCGAGGTGACTGTAGGTATACCAATCATCGTCAATGCCCCGGAAACGGTATCCGGAACGTTTGATGCAACGATAGATATTGCAGACGTGGTAAACCTTGATTCAGGGCAGTTTGATCTATCGTTCAATGAAAGCGTTGTGAACGTGACTGATGTTAATTCAGGAAACATAGGTGGTACAGAGGTGCCTATAGACATGTGGCGTTTGATGGACGCGGGTAGTGTCCGTGTCCTATTCCGGCTCCCGGGCGCTACCGAAGTGAGCGGATCAGGATCACTTGCAACGATCCACTTCGAGGTAACAGGTACGTCCGGGGACCGAAGTGTTCTGGACATATCAGAGGGATTGCTCGTTAATACCGGGTCTGGTAAGATACCCGCAGTCTGGATTGGCGATGAGGTGGGTGTATGAATCACTCAGCCGCAACAAGCCAAATGAACGAATAATTAGCAAAACAAAGGAGGTAATAAATATGATGAGGGAAATCCGATTTGGAATGATCGGAATAATCGTAAGCGCGATGCTTCTGGCATCGATACCTTTCGTGAGTGCAACACTCTACGGAGATGCAAATGAAGACACACGGATCAACATGCAGGATGTGACCAAGGTCGAGCGGATGATCCTTGGATATGATTCTGAGACTACATCAGCCGATGCAAATCAGGATGGTGACATAAACATGCAGGATGTTACCAGTATCGAGCTAATAATACTTGAACGTGTACTGTTCCCAGGCGGGAACCTGGATGTGGTGATGATCTTCGGACCGAAGGATAACACACTTGATCCTGCGTATAAGTGGACTGGCTGGTATGTGAGAAAGGCTGGCATCTATGAGACACTATTCAAGTACAACGATGAGATGGAACTTACACCGGAACTTGCCACCGGGTATACCCAGGTAAGTGATACTGTATGGGATATCCACCTGCGAGAGGGTGTTACATTCCATGACGGCAATCCACTTGATGCGGATGCTGTGGTGTACTCCATCGGACGGGTTATGGACGAATCAAATTCGCGGAGCAGCGAGTATGACCACATTGAATCGATCGCTGCAGCAGGTGATTATACGGTAAGGGTCACAACAAATGATCCGTATGCCCCGACGATAGCGAGCCTCACCGATCCGCTCATATCCATAGTGAGCCCTGATGCAAGCGATCTTGCCAGCGATCCGGTGGGCACAGGTCCATTTATATATGATAGTAACGAGTTCGGTGCAAGTCTATCGGTTGTCAGGAACCCTAATTACTGGGGTGGCGGAGTCAAGCTCGAGAGCGTGACCCTGACCTATGTCAGTGAAGGTGCAACGAGGGCAGCGATGCTGGAAAGCGGGGATGTCAATATAGCACGCGGTCTCCCGTATCCGCAGGTGAGCACGATAGAAGGCAATCCTGATCTGGGTGTTGTCAGCAAGGAGACGCTGCGTGCGTACTTCATGTTCGTGAACACTGCCCCCGGACCTGGAAGAGCACCTCTTGATGATGTCAGGGTGAGACAGGCGATCAACTACGCAATCGATCGTGACGCGGTCGTCGATGTGGCGCTGGAGGGCGTTGGCGGCGTATCCGCCAAGGGTGTGTTCCCATCGATCTTCCCATGGGCAAACGACGATCTTGCAGGATACCCGCATGATCAGGCAAAGGCGCTAGAACTTCTTGAAGACGCTGGAATCACTGATAGCGATGGTGTGCTGAAATTAAGCAATGGAGATGACTTTACACTTAACATAATGACGTACACCAGCCGGGCTGCGATGCAACCCAGTGTAGAGGTTATCGAGTCACAGTTGGAGGCTATCGGGATCGATGTGACCATCGAGCTTCTCGGATCGTCCGCCATAAAGGCAGCCATGGTCGATGGCGACTATGATATGGCGTTCTATTCGTATGGTGTTGCGCCGAGCGGCGATCCTAACCACTACTTGACCACACACTTCGATTCAACAGCCGGCTATAAGGAGAACGGGTGGACCCGGTACTCGAATGCCACAGTTGACTCACTCCTCGCAGATGCAAGGACGGAAATGGATCAGGCAACCCGGAAGGACTACTACGACCAGGCACAGGCAATAATCGTGGAAGAATCTCCGGA
>JAYEGZ010000094.1:0-7327 GCA_034659315.1 Methanobacteriota archaeon | reverse complement strand
ATGATAGATTATGTATTAAAACGACTAATTCAACTGATTCCTGCATTGCTCATCGTTTCAGTGGTGAGCTTCTCGATCATATACTTTGCACCGGGGGATCCCGCAGAGACTCTGTGTACAGGACCTGATGGTAATGCGAACCCAAAATCGGTAGAGGAGTTCAGGATCAAGATGGGGCTTGACAAACCGCTTCATACTCAGTATCTGATATGGCTGAACAATGTTCTGCACGGCGACTTTGGATACTCATACCAGAGCGGAAACCAGGTCTTTGACCACATAAAAAGGGCGTTTGGAGCTACATTTAAGCTTTCGGTTGTAAGCCTGATCATTTCGCTCGTGATCTCAATTCCCCTCGGGATCGTCTCTGCAATCAAACAAAACTCCCCTGTAGATGTCGTCTGCATGGTTGGTGCGTCGCTCGGGGTTTCCATGCCTAATTTCTGGCTGGGACTCCTGCTCATGCTGCTTTTTGGAGTATATCTGCACTGGCTCCCTGTAGCCGGTTATGGAGATGGCGGCGATCTTGAGCACATCATACTGCCAGCCATAACACTTGGAACCGGTTCTGCTGCGATCACTGCGAGGTTGATGAGGTCAAGTATGCTTGAAGCACTCGGGCAGGACTACATACAGACAGCTCGTGCGAAAGGCGTCTCTGAACGGATTGTTATCGGCAAACACGCTCTTAAGAACGCCCTGATCCCGGTCGTGACCATGGTTGGACTTAACTTCGGATACCTATTAAACGGTTCGATCGTGGTCGAGACGATCTTCGGATGGCCGGGCATTGGCAGGCTGACAATTGATTCGATAAACATGAGGGATTATATGATGGTTCAGGGCTGCATCGTGTTTGTAGCAATTCTTTTTGTGGTAATCAACCTGCTTGTTGATATCTCATACAGGTATATCGATCCGAGGATACGCTATGAATCAGCATGATAAGTGCGGCGGTTGGGTTACCAACGCTGTAGCGCGAGTAAGAGAGAGCAGGTCCGCCATGCTCGGTCTTGCTATCGTCGTCTTGCTCGTTCTCCTGGCGATCTTCGCACCCCAGCTATCGCCAAACGACCCCATAAAGGTGCATCTCGGGGATCGGCTGATATCGCCATTCCACGAATCAAAATACCCGCTTGGAACAGATCATCTTGGAAGATGCGTCCTCTCGAGATTGTTATACGGCGCAAGAATCTCGATTGCGGTCGGGATTACTGTAGTTGGCATATCTACCGCGGTCGGGGTCGCCCTCGGGGTGGTTTCAGGGTACTATGGTGGGATCTTAGATTCCGCGATCATGCGCTTCGTTGATGCAACTCTCTCCTTACCGAGCATATTTCTGGCGGTGGTGATCGCTGGCATGCTCGGGCGAGGGCTTGCGAGCGTTATGATTGCGCTCGTGGCGATAGAATGGACGAGCTACGCCCGAGTTGCACGGGGTTCGGTAATGTCGCTAAAGGAGAAGGAGTTTATAGAGTCTGCACGATCGCTTGGCGCACGCGACAGTCATATCATGGCTTGCCACATTCTTCCAAACATCATCGCTCCGGTAATCGTGGTGGCAACGATCGGCATGGCGTATGTGATACTTGCAGCAGCCGCATTGAGCTTCCTTGGTTTTGGTGCGCAGCCACCGACGCCGGAGTGGGGTGCGATGTTAAATGCCGGACGCGTGTACATGCGAACAGCGCCATATCTCACGATCCTTCCTGGGTTTACGATAATGCTTCTGGTCATTGCGTTCAATCTCCTTGGTGATGGGCTCCGGGACATACTGGACCCACGACGGGTGGTGGTTGAGTGAGTTCACTTGAGATAATTGATCTGAAAACCCATTTTCCAACCCCTGATGGTCATGTAAGGGCTGTTGATACAATCACCCTTGCGATAAGGGAGAACGAGACCTTCGGCGTGATTGGTGAGACCGGTTGTGGAAAGACCGTACTTGGGCTCTCGGTTATGCGTCTCCTGCCCCCAACTGCAACAATAGAGGGAACGATCAAATATGCCGGAAGGAATCTCCTCGAAGTGAGCGAGTCAGAGATGAGGGCGGTCAGAGGGGAAGAGATCGCAATGATCCTCCAGAACCCAACAACCTCCTTAAATCCGGTTATACGGGTAGGTGAACAGATTGCAGAAGCGATCCGACTCCATCAGGAACTTAATAAGAGAGATGCAAAAGAGAAAACAGTCGAAATGCTTGATGCGGTCAAGATTCCATCGCCCGCCAGACGGGCAAACGAGTATCCGCATGAGTTCAGCGGGGGGATGAAGCAGCGTGTGATGATTGCGATGGGTCTTGCATGTGATCCATCATTCATCATCGCAGACGAACCCACAAAAGGGCTTGATGTCACGATAAAGGCGCAGATCGTTGAATTGATACAAAATGTGACCGAAAAGAAGGCGATGCTTCTCATAACCCATGATCTTGGCGTTGCAAGGGAGTTATGTGATCGGATAGCGCTTATGTATGCGGGAGAACTGGTGGAATATGCATCCCTCCGGGATATCTTTGAAGACCCGCTTCACCCTTACACCAGAGGATTCTTAGGATCGCTCCCGGATAGGGGGCTTGTGCCGATACCGGGCATAAGTCCATCCTTAATCGATCTTCCGGAGGGGTGCAGGTTTCATCCGAGATGCAAGTATGCAACAGATGTGTGCCGACAAAAGCATCCGGAGATGGTTGAGGTTGCGGGGGGGCATTTTGTGAGGTGTTTTCATGCTTGAAGTTGATGGGTTGACAAAATACTTTTCAGCAGGGTTGATCCGAAAACGGCATGTTAAGGCAGTCGATGGCATCTCATTTCGCGTTGAGAAAGGTAAGACACTGGGACTTGTCGGAGAGAGTGGCTGCGGAAAGACGACGATTGGTAGATTGATTATGCGGTTGATTGAGCCGACTGGCGGGAGGGTGTTATTTGATAACATCGATCTCCTATCGCTAAAAAAGAGCGAACTCCGGAAGATCAGACCGAGGATGCAGATGATCTTTCAGGATCCGGATTCCTCGCTCGACCCGAGGATGACAATTGGAACGAGCATCGCAGAGCCCTTGAAAGTGCATGGTGCGGTTCCGAAGTATGAACGATCGCATAAGATCAGAGAACTGATCGAGACCGTGGGACTGAGTCCGGAGCATGTCAATCGATATCCGTATCAACTGAGCGGCGGTCAGAACCAGCGTGTTGTGCTTGCAAGGATTCTTGCGATGAATCCTGATCTTATCATCGCTGACGAGCCCACATCCTCGCTGGACGTCTCGGTTCAGGCGCAGATCTTGAATCTGATGAAGGATCTGCAGAAGACGTTTAATCACACGTATCTCTTCATCTCCCATGATCTCGATGTTGTTCGGATCATGGCTGACCAAATCGCGGTCATGTATCTCGGGCGGCTGGTTGAGATCGGAGAGACTCGTGACGTGTTCGATTGTGCAAAACATCCGTACACACAGGCACTGCTCTCTGCTGCAATCAGGCTGAAGCCAGGGGCTGAAGGGAAGAAACGGACACTCCTCAAAGGAGATACTCCAAGTGCGATCGATGTGCCCAGTGGGTGCAGGTTTCATACGCGATGTCCGCGAAAAGAAGAGAGGTGCATGGTCGAGGAGCCAGAACTTGTCGAAATTGGGGGAGGGCACCGTGTGGCATGTCATTTTATCTGAATATCTGGAATCGAAATGTTTATATCACAATGGATGCGAGGGTTTGAAAAATGAGATTACGGCTATGGAGCCAGTTATGAAAAAAATGTTATTATTATTTACGTTTATTACCGTTCTTGTGATGCTTGCAACCGGTGCAGCAGCAGAGGAACCGGAAGCCAACGTTAGCGTCAGGGTCAATGCTCCTGAATCCGTAGCCGGAACGTTTGAGGTGACTATCGATGTCGAAGATATCGCCCATCTCGACTCCGGGGAGTTCAATATCTCATTTAATCCGGGCGTTGTGAGTTTTGTCGATGTTGAACCCGGGAGCATAGATGGTAATGAGGTGCCGATAGATATGTTCGATTTGGTAGGGGATGGTAGCGTCCGCATGCTCTTCAATATCAAGGGTGCTGACGGAGTGAGCGGATCCGGATATATGGCAAAAATTATCTTTGAGACGGAGGGGGCACACGGAGATACCAGTATCATGGATATATCAGACGGTCTGCTTGTCGGGGTGAATCCGAATATGGATAAGGGAGACTATTCTACATGGACTGTGGATATACTCGCCGACTGGTTCAACGACACGGTGACAATTGGTGACGCAACACAAGCAGCACCCATCGCGAGATCGACGCCGAGACCAATGTCGGATGCGGCATTAGACCGATCACTCGATCCAACGCAGGAGTCAACCATCGCATCAGTTGTGCAGGAGGTATCGAGTGTGGTAGATTCAGCCAGAGAGTCTGAAAAAGATGAACCGGATGGTCCGGAGCTGCTGACGACACAAAATTGTATTTACCTCTACACACTGGTTGGATTGTTTGCTTTTATCTATGCATTTACACTACTGCGGTGAGATTGATATGTGTACACAAAACAAAGACTCAAAACGGCTTGCAACGATTGTCACAATCCTGATTGCAGCGATCATATTTGCAATCCCGGCAGCATCAGGGACAAACGTCAGTGTTGTAGTTGTACCTGATTACGAACTGTTGGAGGGCGAGCCCTTTGATGTCAGAATCGAGATTGATGATGTCGAGAATCTCGATTCGGGACAGTTTGACCTCTATTTCGATTCGAAGGTTATAGATGTGGTAAACGTGGTAGATAGTGATTGCACTGCAGCCGTTGAATCCGGAAGTGTAGGCGGAACAGATGTGCCGATAGAGGGGTGTACAATCGATGATTATGACGAGGCTACTATAGGCAGTGATGGTTCTTCGGCGGGAGATCATAAGATATGGGTGACATTCAACCTTGCCGGTTTTGATGGAGTGAGTGGCTTGGGTCATCTGGCAACGATAACTTTTGAAGTAACCGGAAAAAGCGGAGACCGCAGCGTTTTGAACTTTCGTCATGATGCGAATACACCAAATCTTGTCGATACTGAATCTGAAAAAATAAACGCAACATGGATCGATGGTAATGTGGCTATTGGCACTTCGGAGTCCGATTCAACAACCACCCCACCACCCACATACACTACAAAGCAAAAATATGATGTCAGTGTGTACGTGAAGAATCTTGACGATGATTCATCAGATGTGCATCTATTGATCGATGAGGGGGATCGAGGATATAAAACGGTTTCATCTGGTAAGACGTCCCCAAAATATGATAAACCCGCTCCCAGAGATTACACATTGGAAGAGGGCACACACACCTTTATGATCAGATGGTTTGACACAGACACTAATAAATGGTATGAAAAAATCGAAGAACATAGCATAACAGCGGCAACGACTATAATACTCCAGACCGATGAGCATACCGAGGATGAAGATGAGCTCAGTGCCCAGGTGTATGTAAAGAATCTCGATGACGATGATCAGACGGTCTACCTCTACCTCGATGGGGATTATAAGAAGTACATGAGCATCGCTTCAAATAGTACTGGTTACTATGATAAATATGAGTTTGAGGACGACGAAGATACGTTGCATTCATTCAAGATTGTATGGCTCGATCCGAAAACTAATGAAGAATATCAAAAGATCACCAGAAGTTATATAACCGGCGAAGAGGCCGTGACTCTGTATATCGATAAGCACACGAAAGAGGATATGATTTTATTGTCTAATGAAATTCCAACCCCCGTTTCAACCCCCGCTCAATCAACCGGTAATTCGCAGCCATATGTCAGAAACACCGCAAGCAGCACTACATTTCACACGGACCCGGCAGTGCCGGAAAATTCTGCCGGGAACAATGGTTCGGGTCCGGGCATCACCCCGCTCTATATCCTGATCGGACTCCTCGCGGTTATGTTCGCACTCGTGCAGATTAGAAGAAGTTGATGTATATGAATATACTTATATATTTTTTGATAATCATCCTCCTGTGCGCAAACATCGCCTCTGCTTACGATGAGGAAGATCTGGAATGGGCGTGTGGCAGCTCAAAAAAACTCCATCTTGGTGAAACAATCTCGAATGGCAATTTTACTATAGAAGCTTATAATTTCCCGAGATCCGACCAGAACGGGGGCAGGTTCGCAGGGATTAGGTTATATGAGAACGGCATCCCGGTCTCAGACCAGACGCTTGTGGAAGGTGATGATTACATCTATGATGAGAAGATACGGATCACGGCTATTGAATTCTCGGTGCCATCTTCGGACTGGACAACCGATCTGCCAGAGGAGATCTGGGCGGAGATCAAGATGGAACCAATCGGTGTGCCGCGTTTTGATGTGGAATTTGTGACGGATAAGGATGAGTACTTTGCATACTCCGCCCACATAGAGGTAGACCTCACCATCCAGAACATCGGGGATGCTGAGGCACGCGACGTTGCGATCTATGTGGATGCAGACGGTCTCGATGTGATTGGTGGAACGGCGCACCATCAATGCAGTGATCTTGAGAAAGGGCGACGTGTGGACGGCACAGTCGAGACAACAGCGTTTGATCCGATCACGCTCCGATTTGATGTGCCTTCGGTGATAGAAGATCACATATTCGATCTGACCGTAGAGATCGAGTGCCACGATGTAAAGGGCGTGAAATATTCTTATTCCGAATCATACCCTGTGAAGGTCTCTGGCATGTTCATGATATCGAAATCAATAAATGATAATATATATATGGATGAGGCTGCCACAGTCACGGTATCACTGGCAAATGACGGTACACGCCCGATCAACTCAATCCGGGTGCGTGACACCCTACTGCCAGACTTCGAACTAATTGAGAACTCGTCGCTCGATTGGGATCTGGATCTTAAAGCAGGCGAGCGCAGGAGTTTTACATATTCATTGAAGCCACTCCAGCCAAGCGAAGAGGGGTATGTTATCCCGGCGGCGATTGCGGAATGGACCATGGACGATAAAAAATACTCTGCACGATCGGATTCCCCCAGCATCACGGTGCATGGTCCTAAGATAGAGTTATCAAAGGCGGTAAGCCCGGAAACCATCGATGTGGGTGGAATCGTGGCAGTCACAATCGAGGTTGCGAACATGGGAAACGTGCTGGCGAGTGTTGATGTGACCGATTCTCTTCCGGAAAGTGGTGTGCTGATCGATGGTGCGCTCGGTGCTGACGCGGTTTTGCGGGCGGGCGAAAGCCATGTATTTAGTTATACCATGCAGATAGATGCAAATACGGTAGGATCTGTCGACCTGCCGCCCGCTGTTGTTCATTTTGTGGATACTTATGA
>JAYEGZ010000093.1:0-3377 GCA_034659315.1 Methanobacteriota archaeon | reverse complement strand
ATGCGGGCGTTGCGAAGGTGATGTATGCGTCGTCGTCGTCTGCTTATGGCGATATGCCTGAACTTCCGAAGAGAGAGGATATGATGCCGGACCCAAAGTCCCCGTATGCCGTGGCGAAACTTACGGGCGAGTACTATTGCAGGGTTTTTAACGAGATATACGGCTTGAAGACAGTTGCTCTCAGGTATTTCAATGTCTATGGTCCAAGGCAGGATCCGGCATCCGATTATGCGGCTGTGATACCAAATTTCGTGAACCGGATTATAGCTGGCAAGGCGCCGATCATATATGGGGACGGGGAGCAGACCCGGGACTTCACGTTTGTGCGTGATGTGGTGCAGGCGAACGTGCGTGCGATGGAGTCGGACGCTACAGGTGTATTTAATGTGGCGGCTGGGACGCGGATCAGTGTCAATAATCTTGCCGGGATGATTATGGGGATCATCGGAAATCGCGTGGAATGTGTGCATGAGGGGGCAAGAGCGGGGGACGTGCGGGACTCACTTGGGGATATCTCAAAGGCACTTGCTGGTTTCGGGTACGTGCCGCGGTACGGGATGGAGGATGGGCTTAGGGAGACGATTAGGTGGTTTGGGGGAGGGACGTGAGTTTGGAGATAGAGCTTCCGGGTATGTACGGATTGTTTGATCAGGATTGGGGGCGGCTGGGATGAGGGTTTTATTACATGAGACCGTGGAGGTAATTGAGGTATAAAGATCGCAAAAAGGCAGTATAGGTGATTATACAGAAAGATGCGAAGAAGTCCGGAAAAGAAGAAATGCGTGTGTTAGCAAATAAATGCCGGGGTGCATTGCCGTGGATAGAACTCTCTGAACCATTGGAAAAGAGATTAAAAAGAATAGAGAAGGAAATATCCCGCGGATAACGATGGTGGTGGATACAAATATTGTGTGTGTTTAGCTGAGGCGAAAAAACCACGCGATTAACACAGAAATCTTGTGAAAATCGGTGCAATCTTATGGTTGGCTAAACACGTACACAAGAACAAATGCCGCCTACAACCACCGCGGCAACCGCACACCCATCTGCGCCGCCATCGCCCGAAGTTCGTCATGGATGCCCCGGTCAAGCTTCAGCAGCACGACGCCATACATGACAGCGCCAACCGCCACCGGAACCAGTGTGAGCCAGATGCTGGAGAGCGGCACCACCAGACGGTAGACGCCAACGAACAGCCCCATCACCGCTGATGCTACCAGAATATTGCGGACGGAAGGATATTCCAGCCGTACATCAATCGTCCGCTTCAACACACGGTATGCAAGTACAGCGTTCAATGTCATCGTCAAAAGCGTTGCCATAGCAGCACCGGCGATCCCCAGCACCGGAATCAACGTTATGTCCAGCAGGATGTTCGCTGTTGCTGCCACTGCTGCCACCTTGAACGACTCTTTCGGACGATCCAGTGCAAGGAGACCCATCGTCTGTAAATACATGAACACGTTTACCACCTGCGCAGCAAGCAGCAGGTACAGCACAGGTGCACCACGTGCAAAACCTGCGCCGTAACAGAAATACAACAACCGATCGCCGAGCAGCAGCCCGCCGATAAGAACCGGTACTGCAAGCAGCAGTGAATACGTAAATCCCTTTGTAAGCGCGGATCTTACCCGGTTGTATTCGCGATGTGCGCTCCACTTACTCATATTCGGATATAGGACTGTGCGCATCGCAACCGTTGTGAACGTAGCTGCCGTCGTGAACTGGAATGCCACACGGTACACGCCGACATCCGCGTTTTCCATGAAATAACCTATCAGCACGGTGTCTGCGTAACTGAACACGAGACTTCCGCCTGCCGCTAAAAAGATCCAGAACGAAAAGGAGAAGAGACTCTTCAGGTGATGCATTCCGAAACGTGCAAACCGCAGGTCAAGAAAACGTAAACCAACAATTCCGCCTGCGATCATTCCAAAAACAAGACCGCCCGCCAGCCCTGTTGCACCGAATCCGAGGAAGACAGCAGCGACCTGAAATATGACGCGTCCTGATATGCTCAAGAATCCGCAGGTCTGATGGACGCCCGTCTTCCCTGAGCCATAATTACCGTTTGATACGCTGCTTGAGAAGACCCCAACAACCAGTGCCAGAAGCAGCCAGAAGAACATCCCGGAACGGTCCATGTCCACGAGCAGCGGGCGGGCTAACAGTAGGGCGCTCACTGATACCGTCAGCAAAATGACGCGCAGCGCGACAAAAGCCGAGAAAAACTCATTTTGCTCTTCCCCTTCGCTGATTCGCTTCACCACCGCTCCGCCAAAGCCGGCGTCGCCAATGAGGTTGAATATGCTAAAATATGCCAGGAACAGAAAATATGCGCCCAGGACAGACTCGCCGACTGCATGTGCAAAATACATCGTGCTCATAAAGCCGATGAGAGTCAGTGCAATCGTTGTTGTCAGCGATATCATGCTCTGACGCCGCATGGGTTCGATGCGCATGACGCGGGAGAAGATTGTATTTGATCTGGTCATGGGATTCTAATTTTTTGGATATGCTGTTTGTCTGTATGCGCTGCTATGGATATTGGAAGATCTTTGTCGACTGGATCGTTTTTATGTGCTATACAGTCATTGTGCCCTTCAGGGTTAGAACATTCTGTATATCTTCATCCAACGATCCTTTATGCATTCTCGGCGTCTCTACTGTCACCAATCCTGATGCGCTACCCAAAACACAACGCAACAAATAATCAAAGTCATAGTCCCCCTCACCGATGTTCAAATGCTCGTCTTTTTCGTTACCCAACTTTCCATCCGAAATATGAAACATCTTCGGATCAAACACTAAAAAATCCTGTACATATTCCCTATAATCCACGTTCAGACTCACAGCCGCCTTTGCCGCATGATTCAAATCCAGACACAGCCCCCTATCGCCATCTCCGATCAGTTCCTCGATCTGTGCGGGCGAATACCCGATCATCGGTTCGTCATTCAACCCCACCTTTGGCACGTTCTCGATCAGGAGGCGGTCATCTGCTATTTCACGCAGCACATCTGTAGCATGTTTCATTGAACCGTGTCCTGCATGGAGTATTAGATATCTTGCATTTAATTTATCGGCCCATCTTATGGATTCGTCGATTTTCTGCAGATTATATTCTTTTTTGCTGGTATCGCCGATATTCACACCGAATTTTTCGTGAGGGACGTGGATGATGTAAGGCACATCGATCAGGAACGGTTTGATTTGGGTGTCAGGTATTACAAATAATTCGATGTAATCAAAGATTTTTTCATCGATCAGGTGGGTTGCCTGGTCGATCAATTCTATGTTTGTAGACCAGAGTTTCAAGCCGAATTTAATTTTTTCCATATTATTATTTAAATAATGCCATGACCACAACACTCTTA
>JAYEGZ010000092.1:0-3397 GCA_034659315.1 Methanobacteriota archaeon | reverse complement strand
GGTAAATCGTTGTCAATGGTCTTTTTCACCGGTAAAATCGTTCTCGCAATGGACAATCCGACCATACTGGTAATCACAGACAGAAACGATCTGGACGACCAGTTGTTTGACACCTTTGCCGCGTCAAAACAACTTCTCAGGCAGGATCCAGTCCAGGCTGAAAGCAGGGGGCATTTGAAGGAGCTTTTAAACGTCGCATCCGGCGGAGTGGTATTTACCACCATCCAGAAGTTCCAGCCCGAAGAAGGAAATATTTACCCGAAACTATCAGACAGGCGAAACATCATTGTAATTGCTGATGAAGCCCACCGGACACAGTACGGATTCAAGGCAAAAACGATCGATGCAAAAGACTATCAGGGAAACATAATCGGAAAAAGGATAGTTTACGGCTTTGCGAAATATACACGCGACGCCCTAACAAATGCGACTTATCTTGGCTTCACCGGCACACCCATCGAAAAAACAGACGTGAACACTCCCGCTGTTTTTGGCAATTATGTTGATGTTTACGACATATCGCAGGCAGTCGAGGACGGTGCAACCGTAAAAATCTATTATGAAAGCAGACTGGCAAAAATCGTTCTCAGCAAGGAAGGAAAAAAACTGGTAGCAGAATTAGACGAGGAATTAGAAAAAGAAGACCTCGCCGAGACACAAAAAGCCAAGGCAAAGTGGACACAGCTTGAAGCGTTGATTGGCAGCGAAGACCGGATAAAACAGGTCGCACAGGACATTGTAACCCATTTTGAGCAGCGCCAGGAAGTGTTTGAGGGCAAGGGAATGATTGTGGCAATGTCAAGAAGGATTGCAGCCGACTTGTATGGTGAAATTATTAAGATCAACCCCGGGTGGCACAACGACGACATTAAAAAGGGCGTTATCAAGGTGGTGATGACCTCGGCATCATCCGATGGTCCGAAGATCTCAAAACACCATACCACCAAAGAACAGAGACGGGCTCTGGCAGAAAGAATGAAGGACACGGAAGACGAATTAAAACTGGTGATTGTGCGGGATATGTGGCTAACCGGTTTTGATGTTCCTTCGCTGCATACGATGTATATCGATAAACCCATGAAAGGTCATACGCTTATGCAGGCAATTGCACGGGTGAACAGAGTCTATAAAGACAAGCCCGGCGGCTTGGTGGTCGATTATCTCGGAATCGCCTCTGATCTGAAAGAAGCCCTGTCATTCTATTCTGACAGCGGAGGGAAAGGCGATCCTGCGGTTATTCAGGAAAAGGCGGTTCAATGGATGATTGAGAAACTTGAAATTGTATCCCAGATGTTTTATGGATTTCCATACAAACATTATTTTGCTGCGGATACCTCAACAAAGCTATCAATAATACTCGCTGCCGAGGAGCATATACTCGGGCTTGAAGACGGGAAGAAACGGTATATTGATGAAGTGACTGCATTATCAAGCGCATTCTCTATAGCTATCCCGCACGAGCAGGCGATGGCTGTAAAGGACGAGGTCTCGTTCTATCAGGCGATAAAAGCCAGACTGGTAAAGTTTGACAGCACTGGAACAGGTAAAACCGATGAAGAGATTGAAACCGCAATCAGGCAAGTCATAGATCAAGCCCTCGTAGCTGAACCGGTGATAGACATTTTCGATGCTGCAGGTATTAGGAAACCGGATATCTCCATTCTATCAGAAGAATTTCTTTTGGAAGTCCGGAACATGGAACATAAAAACATTGCTCTGGAAGTTCTCAAAAAGTTACTCAACGATGAAATAAAAACCAGGGTGAAAAGGAATCTGGTTCAAAGCAGATCGTTAATGGAAATGCTGGAAGGTTCCATCAAGAAATATCATAATAAGGTTGTTACAGCGGCAGAAGTTATCGAAGAATTAATTGAGCTTGGTAAAGAGATAAAGCGGATGGACAAAGAGCCGCAAGAGATGGGGTTGTCAGAATTTGAATACGCTTTTTATACGGCAATTGCGAATAATGACAGTGCAAGAGAATTGATGCAGAAAGAAAAGTTACGGGAATTGGCTGTTGTTTTATTTGAGAAAGTGAAACAAAATACATCAATAGACTGGACGATAAAAGAAAGTGTCAGGGCAAAATTAAAAGTAATTGTAAAACGGACGTTAAGGCAATATGGTTATCCGCCGGATATGCAGGCACTTGCGACAGAAACTGTGCTTAAACAGGCGGAATTAATAGCAGATGAGATGATAAAGAGAGGCTGATACTATGAATATTATTGAGGTGGGTGTATGAGGTGGGATGCAGCGCTAAAAGTTTTTCGGGAGCATAAGCAGGAATTGGAGGAACGATACGGCATCACCCGGCTTGGGGTTTTTGGATCGGTAGCATGAGATGAGGCTACCGACGAGAGTGATGTGGATATGGTCGTTGAGATGGCGCCCGATCTGTTTGGAACTATCGCACGTCATTATCGCGGGATTTATGTAACAATACGTTACAACATATAACAAAACATAACGGGTGATAACAATGGTACAGACAATGGTGAATCTGACAGAGTATGAGAATCGGGTGTTGAACATAATAAAAGCCAAGTTCGGATTTAAGAACAAATCAGAGGCGATCAAGTTGATAATACAGAAGTACGAGATTGAGTTTCTGGAGCCTGAGCTTAAGCCGGAGTTCATAGAAAAGATGGGGGAGCGGGAGAAAGAACAGGTTGTGCAAGTTGCGGATTTCAGAAGACATTTTGGGTTGGAAGAGAATGTATGACTATGCCCTCCGAAAGACCGTGGAAAAGACATTTTTCAAACTTGCAGCAAAGAATCGGGAACAGTTGGAACGAATCCACAATAAAATCGAAGAAATAAGACGTGACCCACATCGTTACAAAAACCTGAGGAGTCCGCTACAGCATTTGAAACGAGTGCCTATAGACACAAGCTATGTCCTTGTATGTTCTGTGGATGATTACAATAAACTGGTAATAATCGAGGATTACGACCACCACGATAGGATTTACAGACGGTGATACTGGTTGCAAATCACAACTCAAAACCCCTCCCTGATTTTAATCACAACCGCGGGTTGTTGGTGGTGCATGGTGATCTCATGTGGTATATGATCAACCGGTACGATGTCAGGTACCCGAGCTTCGATATGACAAGAGTAGCAACAGGTGGGGGTGATCCGAAGATGGTAACAGGCTGGGGTACGAAACCCACTTGCTTGTGGGGCGGGAGATCGTGAAAGAAGGGCAACAGGGCGAGAAACGCGCCGGATACGGGAAGCGGCTGATTGCTGACCGGTCACAGCGGTTAGCGGAACGCCATGAAAAAATGTTCTCGTTGGCAAATCCCCAGGGGGTTCCCGAAGGTTATATGATATCTCAAGAAAAAAAATGTCTTGAGCGCGAAGCACTGTTGCCCTGATGGCTGCGGCAGC
>JAYEGZ010000091.1:0-3441 GCA_034659315.1 Methanobacteriota archaeon | reverse complement strand
GTAGTTCAAAGAACCGGTGAGTGATGTGGATACTGTAATCAATCCCCATCCCGACGATCATCGCGCCAAGACCAACCGTAATAGATGCAAGTTCGATACCGATATACCCCATCGATCCTGCCGTCCAGATCACCGACACAAAGACTGGAATCAGCGAAAGAATTGCGGTTACCGGGTGTTTGAGCAGCCACCAGAGGATAAGCCAGACAAAGATCATGGAGAACGCCATCGTCACCAGCAGATCGCTTGCGATAAGGCTCATGATGAGGTTCATGGTCGAGGGACCCCCGGAGATGATTGCTTTTATGCCAATCGGGGTGGGGGTCTGGTCGATGTCGTTGTATATCTCTTCTTCGAGGTCATCGAGCAAGTCCATGTCGCCGTTGATGTTTGCGTCGATGTAGACAACCGTTGAACTATATTCCCGGTTCACAAAGCGTCTTGCGACTTCAACTTCCGCAACCGCCCGTATCACATCAGGATCGGTCGGAACCTCGCCGTTGTTTGCTGCTTTCAAGATGTCTGCGAAGCTCGTCACGCTCTCGATGTTCTTCTCCGATGCGATCGATCGGGAGAGGATATCGAGATACTCAGCTACACGCGGGTCGCGGATGTCCGTTACGGCATTAGGGTCGTCGCAGTCATAATCAAGCTCGATTAAGAGGAGCATGATGTCTGTTGACCCAAAATCACTTGATAGCAGGTCTTGAGTCAGAATGCAGTCCGTATCATCGGCGAGCATACCCTCAAACGCGGGATCCAGCCGCACATTAAGGGCGCCGTCTGCCATGACTGCCGTTACGATGAGGACTACGAGCAGGATCGGTACAGGGTACTTCTCCTGCAGATTGGCGAGATTTCTGATCTGTTTTTTTGTGTTCATGGGTTGTGTGCCTGTATTTATTACGACTACATACGTTCCGGGCGAATGGTGTGAATCCCGAATCCCACGCCTATAGTTGGTTACTGGTCAGTTCTGACAAGTTCACGATCCAGTAGCGTATTGATTATCTGCTCCACCGTGCTATGTCTTGCTTCTGCCTGTTTCTCTGCGAGGTGGTAGATCTGAGCGTTCACGGGCACCAGGAATGTGCGTTTCTCAATCTCAAACTCCACATCCTCTTCTTCCAGTTCATCCCAGTAGTCGGCAGCGGAGTGGGAGTCCCAGAACTCACCTGCCGCTTCAGCACTATTAAAGTGCTCTGGAATGTCGTTTTTTCTTTTATTTTCGTTCATATCTCCTCCTTTCCTTATTGTCCATATCACGAGCACTAATAGGCAACACACTGTGATTTTTCTTCACGATACAGAAAACCAATAGATACCACCCTGCACTGGTTTTACCCAGTGACAGATATACGTTTTCACCTGCAACATCGCCTTTTGCAACACGGTACACCCTTTTCCTGCCATGTAACACCTCCTCCACTTCGAAGACGGTTACATGATGTTTATTCTTTATCTTCTCAACGAAATTTTCTTTCCAGATGATTTCATTGATCTTCATCATATAATCCTCTGTAGTAGCATTGGTATGTAGATCATCGCCATCACCGTTTCGACCGTACAAACCTGTAACCCAGATACAACAGTATCAGAACCGCGCCTCCAACAAAAATCAGAACCAGATTGCTCTGCTTGTCATTAGCCACCGTGATATGCACCTTTTTGTCGAAAAGATGAATGTCCTCGTCCTCAACGCACCTGATCTCAATGTCGAGGAGATAAGTCTTGAGCGCGGCGTCGTCCTCAACCTCGAATTTAAGCACAGCCTCACCGATCTCACCGATCTCGAGATCCCCCACGTAATCGAATGCATTTCCGTTCGAAAAGTCTAATGGCTGCTCGCTTTTGAGCATTGCCCTCACACGGACGCTCTCCGCCCCCTCGCTTCCGGTATTCTTGATCCGCATTGTGAGCGTCACCATGTCGCCGACTGTAAGTGTGTCGGGCGCAATTTCGGAGGATACAATCTCAAATAGCGGAGTTTCCTTTACCGGAATCCGGAGATCAAGCGTTTCTTCTTTGTATTCGTCCGAATCCTTGTCCATATAGTCAATCGTGATCGTTGCGATGTGCTCGCCTGGCTGTACGCTTTCATCAACGTCGATGTAGAATATAGCCTGCGAACTCTCGTCTGCCGCAACGGTTCCAAGATTTGCGATGTAAGAGTAGCTGTCAGATGCATCAAATCCTGCCGGGAGCGTGAGTCGTGATTTTACGCATTCTGCGTCGCCGTCGCCGATGTTCTGAATCTCAACCATGATTTTTGCGTCCTCATCCCCGGGTTTGAGCCGCAAAGGCACACTATCTATGTCTGCAATCTCAAAATCAACTTTGTCTGATTCGACCTCCAGGCTGAGTTCTACCTCACTCCACACTGCATCGACGCTGTCACGGTACTCGACTTTGAGGGTGTTTTTGCCGTCGATTGCGTCATCATCCACCCGAAATCTGAAATCAAATAGTGCAAAGTCGTTCATCGAGAGCATGCCGATCTCTTCAAGCCCGGTCTCGCCGGGTTCAAGTGAAAACGGGTATTCAGGAACCACTCTGAGCTGAACATCCTCTGATGGGCTTCCAAGCCCAGGGTTCTCGATCTTGATCCAGACGGTTACGTATTCACCGGCGTTTGCCGGGTACGGGTCATACTTCATCAGTTTCACGGATATCGCTTCGGCTGGTGCCGCTGCGAGGGCAAGGATCATAAGGAGCGCAAGAACTGTCAGTACTGATCGTATTGTTCTTTGTTCTGTCATTTGTTGTTACCCCAGCTTTCTTGCCGCAAGAATGAGACTCTGGTACTGCCGTCCATCTTCAGCAGGTCTGGAAATTCCGGAAGTGCCGAAATAAACTCAGTCACGTCCTGAATCGAGCCACCCATTGCACCCTGCCCCCTGATCTTCATAAACTCTGCGCTTGCCCACATACCGGAATCAAACGCATCCAGTGGACCGTTCTTCAGCGTCTCCGGCATCGTTTCCATGATCTCGCCATACTGCGATGTCATCGCGATCATCTCGCCCTGATATGCGGGGGACGACTTCACCAGAAAGTCCTTTGATAGCGGCGCAAGCGAATAATCGGCTCCGGTTTTCGCAAGCAGGTTCAGTGCCACGAGGGCATTCGCGAAAGCCTCGGTGATCTCGTAAACGGTCCCGAGTCTGTCTGAAAGAGTGCGGGCGTCCATCGGTTCTTCGAAAAGCACATCGAAGAGCCCGAGTTTTATTGCTGTGCTTATCACGTTTGGAGCGTATCCCGCATGCAGGATATCGTTCAGTTCTCGAAAGTTCGATTTTAGTTCTGGAATATCCATTTATTATTACTCCTTTTTGGAATTAACATACGGTAACGCCATCCTATCTTCTGGATGTTGTCCGGCAATGTTTTCCCCGCCTTCTTCCGTCGCCCCGCGCCACGTAACCAGTTCCTCGACCGGCT